>CAYORY010000092.1:0-7895 GCA_964406435.1 uncultured Roseivirgaceae bacterium
CGCTGATGGTACTGCCCCAACAGGTGGGAGAGTAAGTCGTTGCCAGTTTTTAATTTAAGCCTCCGCGTAAGTGGAGGCTTTTTTTGTTTATTCTTGTCCTCTGTTCTAAGAAGTGTTCCGTAAAGGATAAGATGATATTTCAATCCCCCATTTTTTTCTGGGCTTTCGTCCTATTGACAATTCCATTGATTGTTCACTTATTTGATTTTAGGAGAGTCAGTACTATAAGGTTTTCAAACGTATTTTTTCTCGAATCACTAAAAAGGCAAAATTTGCCGCGAAGAAATCTAAAGGAGAGGCTTCTGCTCATTACTCGTGTTTGTGCCTTAGGTTTTGTTATTCTTTGTTTTACTAATCCAGTTTTAACAAGTAGAATTCCTTGGAATGAAGGAGAGCACCTCATACTTGTCGATAATAGCTATAGCTTATTGGATAATTGCGCCTCATCCGATTGCTTTAGCCAGATTAAAGATTTAGTACTTGATGTAAGCGATAAGAGCGCAAGTTCTGGAGGTGTGTGGATTCCGGGCTGGTACGGTGCTAAGTCATTCTTTGGGAGGTTAGAAATGCAATCTCATTTGGATGATTTGAATACAACAAAGGATGATTTTCAATTACCTGATTTGATAGGTAAGAACGTTTTCGTTTTTTCTGATTTTCAGGAGTCAATCATCAAGCGTATTGAGATGCAATTGATTGATTCTGTTTTGTTTACATTAATTCCTGTAAACCGAAGTGGTAGAAGTAATGTCAGAATTGATACGGTATTATCTGTTAAATCTTTGCATAATGAGGGGAATATTAGAAGGGTGGAGGTCGTGCTTAGTAACAAGGGGAGTAGGGGGATGGAAGGATTGCTAATCCGGTTGGAGGGTGAAGGACGTCAGTTTGGATCAACTGCCGTTTCTCTTGGTCCAAATGAGACAAAAAGTTTGGAATTTGAAATTGATGATGATGCCAGAAACTTTAATGTATATGCGGAGGATTTCGAAACACCTTTTGATAACAGGCACTTCTTTGTTTTACCTGAGTTTTCGCCCATTTCAGTTTGTGTTATTTCAGATGGGGACTCAAGAGGCTTAGAAGCTGTATTTGGAAACAAAGATTTGTTTGATTTGGATGTTTATGATGAAAGCTCGGTGAATTTCAAAAGAGTTTTTGCATCTGATTTATTGATTTTGGACTCATTTGAAAAAATTCCAAACTGGTTTGACTTGCAAAGAATAAAGGGACATCTTGTCATTGTCCCAGCGAGAAATATTGATATTAGTAGTTATTCCAATCTTCTCAAAGTGAAGATTGGTGAGTCGAGTGATACCTCATCGTTTAATTTATCAGCCAATTCCATTGAACATCCATTTTTCAAAGGAATTTTTAACGAGTTGAGTTCGAAGGTGGCATTGCCTAGGGTTGTCGCTAAATACTCTTTATCAGGAGGGGATGTTCTTTTAGCCGGAAATAATGATTTTTTGACTTTTTTGGAAGAGCAGAGAATTTATTGGTTTGCTTCTCCCTTGGATGAGCCTTATTCCAATATTAAAAATCACTCTCTTTTTCTTCCCCTCATGTACCGCATGGCAGAATCTAGTCGTGCATATAATGAGCCACTAAGCTATGAGCTAAATAATTCGCCTCTCGAAATGGAGGTTCAAACGAACCCTGATGATGTCCCTGTTTTAGTTAATGAAACGGGGCGCTTTATTCCCGAATTAAGTTTTTCGGGATCAACATTGGTGTTTACACTGCCTCCCGATTTAAATGAGCCTGGTATTTATTATTTGGTTTCGGGTATTGATACATTGAAGGCAATCGCACTTAATTATCCTCAGCAGGAATCTATGATGGACTTCATGGGGTATGAAGAGTTAACGGATCATTTCAGAAATGAACCGAATGTGAGGGTTCTTGATACCAATAATTTAAGTGCTTTGGAGGCCAACCTAGAGCAAATGGATAGTGGAATTGCATTATGGAAATATGGGTTAATTTTGGTGCTAATGTGCCTTCTTGCTGAAACTGCTATACATAGATGGATGTGATGAGATTACTGCTGAAAAACGCCCTCATTTTCGACCCTCGATCCTCTTTTCATCAGAAAAAAACAAACATATTACTTGAAAATGGCATTATTTCCACGATTGGGAAAGTGGCTGCTTCCAAAGAGGAAATTGACCTGAAAGGGGCTTGGCTGAGTCCTGGTTTGGTAGATATGAACGCAAACTATTGCGAGCCAGGTTTTGAATTTAAAGAAGATATAGAGGGCGGAGCGCGGGTGGCTATTTCAGGCGGGTTCAGTAAGGTGGTCTTGTCTCCTGCCACTAATCCAATTGTAGAAACAAAATCAGACGTTGAGTTCATCAAATCCAAAAACAAGGGTGTCGTTGAATTCTTACCTTTGGCAGCAATGAGTGAGGGGTTGAACGGAAAGGACATGACCGAAATGCTTGATCTAAATGAAGCGGGAGCGGTGGCCTTTTCTGAAGGTAGCAAGCCAATTTGGAACAATGAACTCTTGCTTAAAGCGCTTCAGTATTCTCAAAAATTCAATGGACTGATTATTAGTCGTCCAAAGGATCCTCATCTTTCGAGAAACACCCACATGCACGAGGGGAAGGCCAGCACTATGCTTGGGCTCAAAGGCGAGCCAGCCATTTCGGAGAAAATCCAGATTTCTCAGCAGCTTGAGATACTAAGATATGCTGGAGGAAGAATACATTTTTCAATGGTGTCTACCGAAGAAGGGCTAAAGGAAATCAAATCTGCCAAGAAGGAGGGGCTCAATGTGACTTGCGATGTGGCGGTTAATCATCTTGTTTTTACTGATCAGCATGTTTCTGGATTCGATACGCGATTTAAAATGGATCCCCCATTTCGGACTGAAAGAGACAGAAGGGCTCTAGTCAAGGGTGTGAACGATGGAGTGATAGATGCGATAGTATCGGGGCATGAGCCACAAGATAGGGAGAGTAAATATTTGGAATTTGATCTGGCGGAACCAGGCGCCATTAGCCAGCAAACCACCTTCTCTGCTTTGATGTCCATCAGCGATCAGATTGACATGGAAACGGTTATTGAGCGAATGGCTTATGGACCTAGAAGGATTTTAGGGTTGGAATCTGTCGTGATAGAAGAAGGTCAGAAGGCGGAACTTGCCGTTTTTGATTCGAAAATTCAATGGACTATGAACGCTGTGACCAACCGGTCAAAATCGGAGAATACACCTTTCTGGGGTAAGGTGATGACAGGCAAATGCCTAGGTGTGGTGAATAATTCCGTAGCAGAGATAGATTTGTGATGTCGAAACTTGCTCTTAAATATGCGCTGATATGCGGCGCTTTCCTTGTATTAATTTTTTGGTTGTCATTTCGGTTTGGGAGCAACCCGCTGATCGATTTCAGGCATCTCTTTTTTGACTTAATCCTTTTCGCACTATTTATTTTCTTCTCAAACAAAGAATTTAAAACCTATAGAAATGGTGGGATTCTCCACTTCTGGCAAGGAATGACTCTTGGTTTTTTTACCTATCTCCCGGCCACCGTTATTTTTTTGGTTGGGGTGTCATTGTTTTTCTATTTCGATCCTGAGCTTCTGGCGGGATTCAAGGTTGAAGCCATTGAATTCATGGAAAGGAACAAAACAGAATTCCTTTTGGATTTATCGGAAGAAGAGTATGCTCAACGAGTAAGAAGAGTGGAGGAAGTAACTGCCGGCCAGATGATCGCTAGTGCCGCTCTTAAAAAATTCCTCGCTGGAATGTTCGTCAGTCCAGTAATAGCCATAATTTTAAGAAAAAAACCTATTTAATCATGGAAGAGAAAACAACATCAGTAGGAAAGGTGAGCATTACGTATGGATTGATCCTTACAGTAATCTCTATTGCTTTTACAATGGTGATCGATATTGTGGGACTCACAGGTAATCAGGCGGTACAGTATTTCGGCTTGGTCATTTTTATTGTCCTGACCGTATTGGCTCACAGAGAGTTTAAGAAAAAGGGTGACGGGTACATGAGCTACGGACAGGGGCTGGGTATTGGAACGTTAATAGCGCTTGTGTCCAGCGTACTTGGCTCCATTTTCTTTTATTTCTACATGACTTCTATTAATAAATCGTACATCTCTACACTCTTGAAATTGCAGAGAGAGAAGTTAGAGGAATCGGGGAAATACGGATCTGAGCTGGAGCAAATGATGGAAGCCACCGAAAAGTTTATGCAACCTGTGACGATGGTAATAATGGCCTTGGTCGTCGGTTTCCTTTTTAGTTTTATCGTAAGCTTGATTCTTGCCGCCATTACCCAGAAAAAACGCCCTGAAAACCTAGCATGAGCCTGACGCTCTCTATTGTCATACCGGTTTTCAATGAGGAAGAATCCATTCCGGAACTTACGGATTGGATTTTTTCTGTTGTGAAGGAACATAGCATTTCTTGCGAGGTGCTGCTTATTGACGATGGGAGTACCGATGGCTCTTGGTCTGTGATTTCTGATCTTCAATCAAAGAATTCTTCAGTTCGCGGGTTTCGTTTCATTCGGAACTACGGCAAGTCGGCCGCTCTACAGACAGGTTTTGAGCATGCTGAAGGGGGGGTGGTGATCACGATGGACGCTGACCTCCAGGATAGCCCCGATGAAATTCCGGAGTTGGTGAGGATGATCACTGAGGATGGCTATGATTTGGTCTCGGGGTGGAAGAAGCGTCGACACGACCCGATCACTAAAACTATTCCTTCAAAATTTTTCAATCGTGTGACACGCTGGGTGTCTGGCATAAAATTGCATGATTTTAATTGTGGACTGAAGGCGTACAAGCGGGAGGTGGTCAAGAACATTGAGGTATACGGTGAGATGCATCGCTACATACCCCTTCTCGCCAAGTGGAGCGGATTTGGGAAGATAGGCGAGAAGGTGGTGGAGCACAGGAGTCGCAAGTACGGAACGACCAAATTCGGACTGGAGCGGTTCGTGAACGGGTTCCTCGATCTTATTTCTGTCACTTTCGTGATGCGATTCAGAAAGCGCCCGATGCATTTTTTTGGAACACTGGGTACGCTTTGTTTTTTGGGAGGTTCGGTGATTACGGTATGGGTGATAGGGGAGAAGCTGTATCGACAATACAACCAAATGAACCCACGTGCGGTAGTAGATCAACCGCTTTTCTTTTTGGCACTTGTGGCCTTGATAGTCGGTGTTCAATTGTTTCTTGCTGGATTTCTAGCCGAAATGATGATTCAGGTGAACCCGAGGAAGGGAGATTATATTTTATCCTCACCCCCGACCCCTCTACAAGGGAGAGGGGAGAGTTACACACCTCCCAGGGCTGACGATCCCAATAGAATTCGGGAGAAGATAGAACCTCACCCCCAGCCCCTCCCCAAAGGTGAGGGGAGCTAGTTGAGTAAAAAAGTAAGGTGGCTATGCCTAAGTATTCTGTAATTATCCCCGTTTATAATCGACCTGAAGAGGTGGATGAGTTGCTACAGAGCTTGACTAAGCAGACCTTTCAGGATTTCGAGGTACTGATAATTGAAGATGGCTCAACGCTCAAATGTGAAGATCGGGTAGCTAAGTATAAAGATCAGTTATCTATTGAGTATTTCTTTAAGGAAAACTCTGGTCAAGGCTTCAGTCGCAATTTTGGGTTTCAAAAAGCGAATGGAGATTGGCTTATTGTTTTCGACTCGGATTGTCTCATTCCGAAAGATTACTTCCATAAAGTTGAGTCCTATTTGATCAAAGAAAGTCTGGATGCCTATGGTGGGCCAGATCGGGCTGCCGAGAGCTTTACGTGGACTCAGAAAGCAATCAGCTATTCGATGACCTCTCCTATGACGACAGGAGGAATTCGGGGGAGTAAAGCAAAAGTGGGGAAGTTTCATCCGAGAAGCTTCAATATGGGCATTCGTCGAGAGGTTTTTGAAAAGACAGGTGGGTATATCATTACCCGAAAGGGTGAGGACATAGAATTCAGCATTCGCATTGCCGCCAATGGCTTTAAGGTGGGGCTGATTCCCGATGCATTCGTTTACCATAAGCGACGAACTAACTTCCTGCAATTCTTTAAACAACTTCATTTTTTTGGAACGGCCCGAATTAACATAGGGCGGTTTCATCCGGCAGAAGTGAAGCTGGTTCATTGGTTTCCAGCCGTGTTTACTATTGGGCTGGTGGCTTGCCTTTTAGGGTGGCTCCTTCATGTAAAGCTTGGTCTCTATGGACTGAGGATTTACCTCCTGTATTTCACGGCCATTTTTCTTTTTGCTAGTGGAAAGACCGAGAATCTTTTTGTTGGAATGCTTAGTATGATTGCCTCCTTAGTGCAGCTTTCTGCGTACGGAATAGGATTTCTGGGTGAGTGGGTGAAAAGACTCCAAGCCGGCCGCAGGGTTGGGTAGTGAAATCATTTGCAGTAGTTCTTGGCCAGGTGAGGAATTTTCAAAGGTGCAATTTCATGCCCTCATGGGTTGATTTGAAACCAAGTCTTTCATAGAATCTTATCGCATCAGGACGCAGTTTATCGGAGGTAAGCTGTACCATATGGGCTCCTTTTTCTTTGGCGCTATTTATTGCCCACTCGATCATTTTCTGACCAATGCCCTGCCCGGTTAAGTCTTCCCGTATCCTCACGGCCTCCACTTGCGTGCGCATTCCCCCTTGGTAGGTTAAGTATTGGAGATGCGAAATTTGCATCGTACCAGCTACTTTCCCTTGTATTTCCACTACTATCAATTCCTGATTGGGGTCTGAATCAATGCGAGAGAACGCGGCGTAATACACCTCTGGCAAGGGTATTTGAAAGTTTTCCCGTTTTTGGCCAAGGATGTCGTTGGCCAGCATTTCTATAATTTGAGGGAGGTCTTCTTTTGTGGCTTTACGGATGTGCATGATCAAATTTCACAAAATAATTTAGCTTGAAATAATTGGATGGAAACGTTGGGTTCATGAACTTTATATTAAACATACTGTCATGACAAATCACTATATCACCTGGTGGAACGTAGAAAATCTCTTTGATGAACGAGACGCTCCTGCCCAAAGAAGGCCCGAAGATTTAAAAAGAAAAATTCAGGCAGACCTGAAGAAATGGACACCTGATGTGCTGGATCGAAAACTTGACCAGCTAGCGTCGGTCATCCATCAGGTGAATGAAGGAGCTGGCCCTGATATCCTTGGGGTATGCGAAGTGGAGAATGCGCATGTGCTTCATCGGCTCATCGAGAAAGTGAATGTGGGTAGGAACTATAAACTCATACACCACGACATGAGTGACAATCGCGGCATAGATGTGGCCTTCATCTATGACGGAGACAAGTACGAGTATGTGCCCGATTCCTTTTTTCACTATCCTGTAATCAAGCGATATCCAACACGAGAAATTGTGCAGGCGGGTTTGAAAACAGCAAAAGGAAATGAACTGGTTTTGTTAGGCAATCACTGGCCCTCTCGTTCTGCAGGTCAATTTGAGTCTGAACCGTTCCGAATTCTTGCGGCGGAGACTTTAAGCTATTTTATGGAGCGTATTCAGGCAATCAAGGGAAATGACGTGCCCGTAGTAGTGATGGGTGACTTCAACGATGAGCCCCATAATCGTTCTTTGACTGACTATGCCCTGAGCACCATGGATCGGGAGAAAGTGGTTTATGCCCGCAATCCTGCCCTTTATAATCTCATGTGGGAACTCCTAGGTCGAAGGAGGGGAAGCTACGTGTACGGCGGGGTACCAATGATGATAGATCAGTTTCTTGTCTCCAAGGGCATAACCAAGAAATCGGGGCGTTTCGAACTCAATGAACAGAAAGTGAGGATTGAGACTTTTCCCGGTATGGTCTCCGGCCGGTACGATACTCCTATTAGGTTTGGTCAGAGTGATCCAAATTTGGACGGATACAGTGATCAT
>CAYORY010000093.1:0-7757 GCA_964406435.1 uncultured Roseivirgaceae bacterium
AGAGCACCGCCTTGACAGGGCGGGGGTCGCTGGTTCGAATCCAGTACTTCCCACATTGACAGGCAAAGAGCACTACCTTGACAGGGTAGGGGCCACTGGTTAGAATCCTGTATGCCTCACTTTCTTATCAAGATTCACCAAATTTTCTTGCCACTGAATCACGAGGGATCTTGGATATGAGTTAATCTGGCACTTCGGACATTGGCATGTGGGGATCATTACGACAGGTAGAAGGGGGTAAATATTCACAATAAATCAATCGAATCCTGAATCAGGATGGTTTATTCCTGAGCTAATAGATCAATAAGCAGTTGTAGTTCTTTGTCGGGGATGGATGCTTGAACTGATTTATCATAAATGTCCAGTAGATAAACTGTTTCATTCACCACCCGAACATTGGTAATCAATCTTGCTCCACCAGATTTACCTTTTCCTTTTGATCTAATTGCCACGCGGATTTTGTAGCAATCCCTGCCAAGGGGCGTTCCAAGAGTAGGTGTTTCGGTCAGTTGGTCGACAATAATAGCAAGATCGATTTTGAGAGATTTGTGCTTTTTGACCAGTTTTTTGAACTTTCTTTCGAATGGCCCAGTGGCAACAACATCAAAGCTCATTGAGCAGTTCTTTGGCTGATTTGAGGTGTTTTTTCCCTTCCTGATGGAGCTTAACATCGTTGAAGGCCTCAGCTAAGTCTTGAATGGCTTTGCTTTTGTCTTTGTCCTTCACTTCTTTGAGTACACTAATGTAATCTAGGCTTTTGAGCAGTTCCATGAAAAAGGGAACCCGATTATCTTGAATGTCTAGTATTACTTTCATCACCTGTTTATTTTGAGTGAGTCGCTTTGCAATAATGGGTTACACTATCAGCTTACCGTATCATTACTCTCCAAAAGTCATGATAATCTGGCAAAATCGCACATTGCTCAACAAGGAAAATCGAAAAATCTGGAATAAGTTCAAATAATGAAAAGGACAACAATTGGCCTTATCCACTTAAAACTGAAATTTCCTTGGATCCGTAATTAGCCCAGTCCCGCCAACTGCTCCTCCAGCGCTTTTATCTTCGCTTCAGCGTCGGCTTTCTTTTTCTTTTCCATCGCCACTACTTGCTCAGGAGCTCCAGCTACAAATCGCTCATTGGAAAGCTTCTTGTCAACGCTGATCAGGAAGCCTTTGAGATAATTCAACTCATCTTGAAGCTGAGATTTCTGAGATTCAAAATCCAAATTATCTTGAACTGGCATGAAGAATTCATGATTGGCCAATACAAATCCAACAGAATTCTCCCTTCTTTCATTCACAAATTCCACGCCTGCTAGATTGGCAAGCTTTATTAAAGAAGGAACAAATTTCTCAACCTTCTGTTGCTCCTTTGAGAATACTATTAGTGCGAACTGATCTTTTTGTGGAATCTGCCAATGGTTTCGTGTATTTCTGATATTTGTTACGATCTCAAAAAGCAGGTCAGCATCATTTAATACTACGTCATCCCATTTGTCTGCTTTTGGCCACTGGGTCACAATCAAAGCTTCATTTTCTGAACGCTCGGCAAATGCATGCCATAGCTCCTCCGTGATGAAAGGCATAAATGGATGCAATACTTTCAACAACTCCTCGAATAGCTCGACAGTCTTGGTTTTGGTCGCCGCATTTATCGGTTTTTGGTAGTCGGGTTTTATCCACTCTAGGTATGCGCTACAGAAGTCGTTCCATACCAGCTTGTACACCGTCATAAGGGCATCCGACATTCTGAACTTGGAGAAATGATCCTCCAATTCGGTCAATGCCTGATTCAGCCGGCTTTCAAACCACGAGATGGCCATGGCGTCCGTTTCGTTAGTTTCATCTGTCGTTTCCCAAGAGTCAACCAACCGGAAGGCGTTCCAAATTTTGTTCGAGAAGTTTCTACCCTGCTCACAGAGCTTTTCATCAAAGAGAAGATCATTTCCAGCTGGCGAACTAAACAACATCCCTGTTCGGATGCCATCCGCACCGTATTGCTTGATCAAGTCCAATGGATCCGGAGAGTTGCCCAAAGACTTAGACATCTTCCTTCTTTGTTTGTCTCGAACAATACCGGTGAGGTACACATCCTTGAAAGGTTTTTCGCCCAGATACTCGTAACCTGCAATGATCATCCGCGCTACCCAAAAGAAAAGAATCTCAGGAGCCGTCACCAAAGTGGCAGTAGGGTAGAAGTAGCTTAATTCTGCATTTGCCGATTTGTCAATTTTGCCGGTCTCAGGATTGAAATTATCAAACCCATTAAACCCTGAAATTGGCCACAGCCATGAAGAGGCCCATGTATCTAAGACATCTTCATCTTGTCTCAGGTCAGCAGCAGTCAATGTTGAATTTCCAGACTGCACTTGCACCATTTTTAAAGCTTCTTCGGCACTTTCAGCCACCACGAAATCCTCCGCATTTTCACCATAATAGTAGGCCGGTATTCGCTGACCCCACCAGAGCTGACGAGAGATACACCAATCCCTTACGTTCTCCATCCAGTGATGATAGGTGTTCTTGAATTTCGCAGGGTGCAGCTTCACCTCATCGTCCATCACGGCTCGGTGCGCTTCCTTAGAAATCTCCTTCATTTTGATGAACCACTGCAGCGAAAGCTTAGGCTCCACCACTGAGTTGGTTCGTTCAGAACGCCCAATCTTGGTGATGAAATCTTCCTCCTTTACAAGACGCTCATCGGCTTTCAACTTCTTTATAATTTCCTTTCGAGCCTTGAAACGATCCAGTCCGACTAATTCAGGAAGACCGCATTTATCGTTTAGTGTACCATCTAGATTAATTGTATCTATGGTCTCCAAGTTGTGTCGCTGACCAATTTCGTAATCGTTCGGGTCATGTGCAGGCGTTACCTTCAGGCAACCTGTCCCAAATTCAATCTCCACATATTCGTCTCCGATGATTGGAATCTCTCTGTTTACTAATGGCACAATGGCTTTCTTCCCAATCAAATGCTTGAAGCGGTCATCCTTTGGATTAACCGCAATTGCAGTGTCACCCGGAATGGTTTCAGGTCGTACGGTAGCAATGGTCAGGAAATCATCCGAACCAGCGATCTGATACTTTACAAAATAGAGTGTCGCTCTCTCGCCATCTTCCTTGTAAATCACTTCCTCGTTGGAGATGGTGGTTTGCGCTTCACAGTCCCAGTTGACCATGCGCAATCCTCGGTAGATGTAGCCTTTTTTATAAAGGTCCACAAATACTCGAATTACCGAATCGTGGTATCCTTCGTCCATCGTAAAGGTTGTTCGACCCCAATCACATGATGCTCCTAATTTCTTCAACTGCTCAAGGATGATGCCTCCATACTTTTCTTTCCATTCCCATGCGTGCTTCATAAAATCGTCTCGGGAGAGATCACTTTTTTTGATGCCCTGCTCGCGAAGCATTCGTACAACCTTAGCTTCTGTGGCGATGGACGCATGATCAGTACCTGGCAGCCAACAGGCAGACTTGCCCTCCATCCGCGCCTTACGGATGAGAATATCCTGAATGGTGTTGTTGAGCATGTGGCCCATGTGTAGCACGCCTGTCACATTTGGAGGGGGTATTACAACGGTGTAGGGCTCTTTGGATGGATCGGGTTCGGCGTGGAAATAGCCATTCTCCATCCAGTAGCTGTACCACTTATCTTCTATTTGTGTCGGGTCGTATTTTGTCGCCAGGCTCATCTCCTTATTTTAAAGCCGCAAAGTTAATTATATTAGGGATTAGGGATTAGGAGCGAGGGAATAGGAGTGAGGGAATAGGAATTAGGAATTAGGAGTTAGGAATTAACCACCATTCAACTATTCAACTATTCAACCATTCAACCATTCAACTAATAACCAATCCAACAACTAAACCCTCTTATCAGCGAGCCATTCGAAATCCGCTGTTCTGGGGGCGTTGAGCATGATGTCTGCCAAATCGGAGGGGGGAACGGTCACTCGTCGTTGGACCAAATCCAGCCAAGCGCCTTCTACATCAATGGTACATGAAATTTCGCCGTTCTCTTTGTAGACCGTATGCCTGATCGACCATTTAGATCCGTCCTTTCGGGATCTACTTATGGATAATCCGACAGTGATCAATTCGTTGAGATGTACCTCCCGCATGAAGCGAGTATCCTCACGGAAGAGGATCGGCCCGATACCCATTTCTACGAGCTTTTCTATGCTCATACCCATTTCAGTGAAAAACTCTACCCGAACCTGGGCGGCGTAGTCGTTGTATGCCGTGTGCCTCATGTGTCGGTTGGGGTCCAGATTTGCCCAGATCACACGATACTCACGTCGAAATTCGCTCACTTATCGGCCTTTTTTGTGGTGGCTTTTTCCTCCTTTTTCGGCTTTTCTTCTTTGGTTGGCTCTTCCTCCTTTTTTGGATCGAATAGCGTAACATCGATCTGAGCCAACTGGTTGTACCAGGAAACTAATTTTTTGATGTCTGAGGTGTATACACGTTCCTCATCGTAGTTTGGGAGAATGTGCTTCAGGAAGGCTTTTAGTTCGTCTGAATCCGAATTTTTGTCAAGCCCTGTGTCTCCATTGAATTCCTTATGGATTTTCTGCATTACTTCTTGGAGTGGCATGGCGCCTTCCTCATCGGTGGTGTATACTGAAATCTCAGAAAGTACCGAGACTTTAGAATTCATGCCTACCACGATTTTCTTTTTTGTGTCATCCAGAGCCTCCAAGATGGCTCCAGTGCGTGTAGGATTTAATACTTTGAAAAGGCCGCCTTTTCCTGATACTGAGGCAATGTCGCTAAATTCCATTCATTAAATTTTAAGGTCGCAAAACTAAAGTTTCTTATCTACTGACCGATTGATTTCCTGAATGTATTTTATCAATTCTTCCCGACCCATATCAGTTTCGGACGAGGTAAGGAATTGGGGTGGGAGCTCTTCCCAGGTTTGTTTCAGTTTCCTCTTGTAGCGCGCGATGCTGGAATCTAATTTCACTCTGGTGAGTTTGTCAGTCTTTGTGTAAATGATCACGAAGGGAATGCCCTCCTCGCCCAACCATTCCATGAATTCCAGATCAATGGCCTGTGGCTCGAGCCGGCTATCCACGAGCAGGCAAACACAAATCAGGTTAGGGCGTGTGAGAAGGTAATCATCGATCATTATTTTCCACTTTGCCTTTTCTGTTTTGCTCACCTTGGCCCAGCCATATCCTGGCAGATCCACCAAATACCAGCTTTCATCGATGAGAAAATGATTGATTAACTGCGTCTTGCCTGGTCTGCCAGATACTTTGGCGAGTTTATTTCGCCCCGTTAGCATGTTGATCAATGATGATTTTCCCACATTGGATCGGCCAATGAAGGCATATTCAGGACGGTCGGGAGGGGGGCAGTCGGTGGCTACAGAACTACTCTTGACGAATGTGGCATTGTGAATCAACTGGTCCATAGCTTCGAAGCTAGTTGAATTCAACAATTGATGTAAATTTCCAGAGTGAATAGGATCAAAGCATTGAAATATCTCAGCGTGCTCTCATTGCCCGCATTGGCCTATGTATCATTTGTTAGCACGGGTTGGCAAACGTTCTTACCTGTTTTTTATGCGTTCGCCTTCATTCCCTTTTTAGAACTTTTCTTCAGGCCGGATACCAAGAACCTTACTGATACAGAGGAAGAGGTAAGAAAAAACGATTGGTTTTACGACATACTTGTGTACCTCGTGGTGCCGGTGCAGATTGTCTTCGTTTGGCTTTTTCTCGAATCCATGACTGAGCCAACTCTAGCTACCGCGGATATTATCGGAAGGATAAGTGCAATGGGCATGCTCTGCGGAGTGATGGGCATCAATGTGGCGCATGAGCTGGGGCATAGAGCCAAAAAGCACGAACAACTCATGTCCAAAGTGCTACTCCTGAGCTCACTTTACATGCATTTTTTTATAGAGCACAACAGAGGCCATCATAAGAATGTCAGCACGCCGGAGGATCCTTCCTCGGCCAGAAAGGGTGAGATGTTGTATGCTTTCTGGATTCGCTCGGTGGTTTTTAGTTACATTTCGGCGTGGGAGATAGAATCAGATCGGCTAAAGAAAAAGGATCATTCATTTTTTTCCATTCATAATGAAATGATCCAGTTTCAGGTTATCCAATTGTCGCTCTTGGGTGTGATTTGGTTTTTCTATGGCTGGCTTATCATGCTTTATTTCGTTGCGGCAGCTACCATTGGGTTCTTACTTTTGGAGACCGTCAACTATATAGAACACTATGGCCTGTCCAGGGAAATGAAAGGAGAGCGATACGAGCGAGTGATGCCCACGCATAGTTGGAATTCGAATCATGTGGTAGGGCGAATTGTCCTTTTCGAATTGTCAAGGCACTCCGATCATCATTTCATCGCGAGTAGAAAATATCAAATCCTTCGTCATATTGACGAGAGCCCACAGATGCCGACGGGCTACCCTGGAATGATGCTCATGGCGACAGTGCCGCCACTGTGGTTTGCTGTGATGAACAAAAAATTAGAAGGCTAGACTATATGTCCTCCGCCTTGTGCAGCAGTTGCTTATCGGCGATTTTTCGTAGGTGATTTCGATCCGAACTCATCGTAGGATCCGAATAGATAAACTGAGAAAGGTCAGCGACTACCCCAGGTTTGTACCCGAGTTTCATGGCAATTTTTTCGCAGAATTGAATTTCAGATTGATAAATCTTCCTGTCAATCTTCATCAATTGAATGACTGTGTAGAGATAATCGAATTTTTCCTCTGTGGGCAAATCTTTGAGCCTTCCAATTTCATTTGGAGATTCAATAATTTCATTGATCTCTTTTTCATCAAGCCCATGACCTCTACCCACGGCATGAATTAACATACGCTCTTCTTTGGCTACTACCTTGTCGGCTTTGGACAAGTGCACCAGAATACTCAATTGATCTTTTACCGGTAACATTCGGAGCAATTTAATCTTAAAAACGAAACATACAACGAAGATATGAGCCTGCCTAGTTTCATTTTCTACCAACATCCACAAAAAAAGATTTTGAATCCTTGTTTTAGAGACTGAACAGGCCTTAGCTTAGCGGCACTAATGAAAATGAACAGAACATACTGGTGGTGGAACACATATCCTGACGGGGTGTGAACTGACTGCTGTATGTAAAAATATAGTTAGCCCGCCCCGATAATCGTGGCGGGTTTTTTATTGTGAAAGTATGAAGCACAAAATCCAAAGTGTTGGCAAAAAGATACTGGCTGATACCATCACTCCGGTGAGCATTTTTCTGAAAGTGAGGGATAGATATGCCAATTCCATCCTGCTCGAAAGTTCGGATTATCATGGAAGTGAAAATAGTCTCTCGTATATCTGCTGCGACCCAATTGCAGGTTTCAAGGTGAACATGGATAGCATCACGTTTGACTTGCCAGGCGGTGAACAATTGACCTCAGAGGCAGGGAATGTGATTCCAGAAATCAAGAACTTTTTGGATCAATTCGAGGCACATCCTCTCAAGGAAAACTTTATCCATTGTGGTTTTTTCGGGTTCACCACCTATCAGTCTGTAAGGCACTTTGAGTCTGTTGACATCCAAAATACGACAGATGAAATTCCTGAAATGATGTATCGGCTTTTTCGGTTCGTCATTGTTTTGGATCACTTCAGAAATGAGTGCCACCTCATTCAAAACCTGACGGAAGGTGATATCGAGGAATTAGATGCCCTGGAGCAGCTTGTGATGCAAAGAAATTTTGCCTCCTTCCCATTTCAACTTACCGGCGATATAGCATC
>CAYORY010000094.1:0-7689 GCA_964406435.1 uncultured Roseivirgaceae bacterium
TAGGTAATTTTAGCGAAATGAAAATCGCAGAAAGCGACATAAATCTACTACAAGCAGAGCTTACGGAGCTTAGGGAAAAGCTGCGTCGTTCGTACCGAGATTATTACAGTCTGGTAGAGAAGACTAATCATGACCTAAAGTCGATTTTCGACACTTCAAATGACCTAATTTCCATCTTTAAGCCCTCCGGTCAGTTTCAATTCGTAAATGCAGCCTGGAAAACAAAACTTGGCTACACCGATGACGAAGTTTTCGATCTGCGTTTTGTGGATGTAGTCCATCCCGATCATAAAAAGGAGACGCTGGAGAGTCTAATGAAAATCACAGCAGGTAGTGGCCTTGAGCGATTCCAGACCGCATTGGTTTCCAAGCATGGAAAAAATATCTATGTGAATGGCCGACTTACGTGCGTCTTTGAAGAAGATAAGCCCATAGAGTATCGGTGTGTGTTCTTTGACATCACAGAGCGTATCCGCGCTGAAAGTGCCCAGGCCCTTTATTATAAGATTACTAACCTTGCCATCACTTCAGCAAACCTCGAAACGCTCTACCAAAACATACACAATCAGCTCAGTCAGATGCTCAAGGTGAGAAATTTTAGCATTGCTTTCAGAAAGCCACTCACCAAGCAATTTGATTACGCTTTTTGGATCAATGAAAAGCATGATCAAAAACTCACAAGAGATGTAGAAAGCCTCCTGGCCGATCATACCATAAATCGTGGGTCGCCCAGTATGATCTATGAGGACGGTATCAGGAAAATTGCCGATCAGAAAAAAATTCAATTAAGTGATCCTTTGCCTAAAATTTGGCTTGGAGTGGTTATCAAAATTGAAGGCCAGCCATCAGGCGTGCTCTCTGTATTTTCTTATCGAGACGGAGCGGCCTACAACAACAAAGACTTGGAGTTGATTGATTTCGTTTCAGGACAGGTAAGTCTGGCCATGGAGCGAGAAATCAGCGAGGGCAAAATAGAAAGTCAGGCAGCCCGTCTCAAGGCCATCTTCGAAAGCAGCACACACCAGATTTGGTCCATCGATCGAAATTTTCGCTACACGGCATTCAATCAAAACTATGCCGATGAGTTCAAGCGATACTACGGCATAGATCCTAAGATTGGACTGAGCCGAAAGGACCTCAATGCACAATTATTCGATGAAGAATCGGTGGACTTTTGGAATGACAAATACGAAGAAGCCTTTAAGGGGAAGACCCTGAACTTCCAAAACAGCCATCAGGGAAAGGATGACACCACTATATGGCGAGACGTTTTTATCAACCCCATTTTCTTATCGGATGGGAAGATCGAGGAGGTCTCAGTGATCGCCAATGATATTTCCGAAAAGAAGATTGCCGAAGTTGCCCTTCAGGACAGTGAAGAAAAATTCAGAAACATATTCGAGTCCTTTCAGGACATCTATTTCCGATGTTCTATGGACGGAAAAATCACCATGATAAGCCCCTCGGCGTTCGGCATGCTGGGCTATTCATCCGATGACGCCATCGGAAAGTCGATTGAACAGTTCTTCTCCACCTCCTCCAGTCTAAGGAAAGTTTTTGGTCAGATGCTGAAAGATGGATTTGTCCAAAATTTTGAAGCAGAGGCCATCAATAAAAACAACAAGAAGACTTCCATACTTTGTAACATTCGCCTGATTGAAAAGAATGGAAAACCTCACGAAATCGAAGGAGTGGCACGCGACATTGCCCAGCTCAAAAAGACCAACGAGGAGCTCAAACAGGCTAAGAATGTAGCCGAACGTTCCCTTCAGGTGAAGGAGCAATTTTTGGCAAACATGAGTCATGAAATTCGAACACCGATGAACGGAATCGTGGGAATGATCGACCTGATGGGATCCACCGAACTTAGTGAGGAACAGTCCGATTACCTGCGTACGATCAAACGATCCTCGGATACGTTGCTCACTATCGTAAATGACATTCTTGATCTCTCTAAGATTGAGGCTGGAAAAATGGAGCTCAAGAAGTCTCCCGTTCGTCTGGTCGAGACATTTGAGAAGGTGTACGACCTATATTCTCAGCAGGCCCATTTGAGTGGCAACACCTTCTTCTACCACCTGGATAAAAGATTACCCGAATGGGTCATGATTGACGAGACGCGGCTCATCCAGGTCCTCTCCAACCTCACTTCCAATGCGGTGAAGTTTTCCCAAACCAAAGGCACGATCAACCTGAGTATTCGCGTAGTGGAGAAAAACGAGAACACCTTCACATTCAAGGTGCAAATCAAAGATTCGGGAATCGGCATTTCAGAAGAAGATCAAGAACGTCTCTTCCAAAGTTTTAATCAGCTGGACAGCTCCAGCTCCAAGAACTATGGCGGTACGGGTCTTGGCTTGGCTATTTCAAAACAACTTGTAAAGAATCTTGGTGGAGATATTGGCGTGGTTTCCACCCCTGGCCTGGGAAGTACCTTTTGGTTTACTTTTCAAGCTGTGGAGACCACTGCGCCTAAAGAAGTTGAAGCGCCCAAAGAGTCAATCAAGCGCTTGGTGAAGATCGACAAACCACGGATTCTTTTGGTGGACGATAATCAGATTAACAGAAAAGTCGCATCAACCATTTTGACAAAATCCGGCTGTGAGGTGGAGGAAGCTACCGGTGGCCTTGAAGCCATAGAAATGGTGGAGAAAGGCGGGTTTGATCTCGTCTTCATGGACATTCAAATGCCTGAGGTAGATGGCGTGGAAGCGACCTATCGCATCAAGTCTCTCAACCTCAAGAACTCCCCTCCTATCATCGCCATGACGGCTTATTCGATGGAGGAAGATCGAGAGAAATTTCTCATGCAAGGAATGGACGATTATCTAGCCAAACCAATCAAAGCAGAGCGGCTGATACAGACCGTAAGGAAGTGGACCCGATACGAGCCGAAAAAAGTAACTGCCGAGGTACTCGATGAGAAAGGTGAGCGATTGGTGCTCAACCAAAATACCGTAAACCAGCTCAGGAAGTTTGGAGGACTAGAGCTTATAGAAAGTGCCCTGACGGAGTTTGACGAAGAAGCAACGGAACTGGTGACACAGGCAGCTGGCAAAATCAGGGCGAAGGACTTTGACTCACTGAGAGGTGATATGCACACCCTCAAAGGAAATGCCGGTACTTTGGGTGTAGAAAAACTAGCGGACTTGGCAGCCAAAATGGAAAAATGTTTAAAAGAGAATAACTTTGATCAGCTTGAGGATATTCAGGAGCAGCTTGAAAAAAACCTCAGCTATTTTAGAACCAGCTATAAAACCATCCTTAACGACCAATGAGCAAGCGAATACTTATTGCAGAAGACAGCTCTGTTATTCAAAACCTGACCAAGAAGATTTTGAGCCAGCAGAATTATGAAGTACTCACCGTGAAAAACGGGCAAGAAGTCCTGAATGCGGTCAATGAGCATCACTTTGATTTGGTCCTAATGGACATCCACATGCCCGTGATGGATGGCATGGAGTGCGCTCGGCAGATACGATCGGGCAATAACAACATGCCCATCATCGCCATCACAGGCAATGCCAACAACTACTCCATGCAGGATTTTAATGATGCCGGCATCAATGACTACCTGCCCAAGCCGCTGAACTACGACCAGATGCTGAATATGGTGAAAAAGTATATCGAGCATGCAGGTTAAGTACACCAAGCAATTTCTGAACAGACTGGAAGATTTGATGTCTGAGACCGATTACATCCTTAGGTACGAAAAGGGGAATTTTCAGTCGGGATACTGCATTCTCAAAGACACCAAAGTAGCGATCGTAAACAAGTACTATTCAATTGATGGTAAGATCAATAGTCTGATCGAAATCATCCGATCCATCGAACTAGACAAGTCTAAGTTTAGTGAAAAGAACATCAAGCTTTTCAAAGAAATCACTCAAACCGAGCTGCAGTTTTGAAAATAACAATGCTAGGAACCGGCACGTCGCAGGGAGTTCCTGTCATTGGTTGTGACTGTGAGGTATGCACCTCAGTAGACTTCCAGGATCATCGGCTCAGGTCATCCATACTCGTCGAATCGCAGGGAAAAACCATCGTCGTGGATACTGGCCCTGATTTCAGGCAGCAAATGCTCCTCAACCGTGTGACAAGGCTGGATGCCGTTCTTTTCACCCATGCCCACAAGGATCACACGGCAGGAATGGACGATATCCGCAGTTTCAATTACCTACAACAAAAAGACATGCCCGTGTATGCCCGTGCTGAGGTGATCGATCAGTTGAAACAAGAGTTCGCTTATGTGTTTGTAGAGAACAAATACCCCGGTATACCGCAAGTCGAAACCATAGAAATGCCCAAGGAACCTTTTGAGGTAGAGGGCATGAAGGTGATCCCGATCGAGGTGATGCACCACAAGATGCCCGTGTATGGATTTCGGTTTGGTGACTTCACCTATATCACGGATGCCAATTATATCTCGCCATCATCCAAAGAGAAGATCAAGGGGTCAAAAGTGATCGTCCTGAATGCCCTACAGAAGACGGAGCACATCAGCCACTTCACACTGGATCAGGCGCTGGAAATCATTGAAGAACTAAAACCAAAAAAGGCCTACCTCACGCACTTAAGTCATAAGATGGGCCTTCATCGTGACGTCTCCAAGCAGCTGCCAGATAATGTGAAGCTGGCATTCGATGGACAGAAGATTTTGCTTTAGTCGATGGTTGTCTTCTGAAAGGTAAAGGTTCTCCTTTATCTATTTCAAAAGCAGAGTGCGCGTTTAACATCTATATAGCGGGATAACGCGCACATTAGGTATATTTGAAAGGTAGATAACGTCCATAGTGGACGTTATATTAATGTTAGAGATCATCCTCTTCTTCTCGCATATGAACATCATACTTTACAAGCTAACTCTGAACTTGAAATGGTTTTTGTCAACCCTTGTCGGGTGTTTGATTGCCGCCTTGTTCTTAATTCTACCAATGTTCTTTGGAAGCCTCCATTTGATGATTTTCACAGGCGATTTTAAACTCGATTTTGGCTGGCATTTGCTCCAAATGGTGGGAATGTTCAGTATTTCATTTTGGTTTGTGGGTCGTGGACTGAAGAAGTATCATCCACCTTCAACTTGGACAACTAAAAGAAACCTAACCCTTCTGAACTTTGTCAACATTCTGTTAATTCTACCTCCGGGATATTACGTTTATTCACTCCTAACAGTTGAGTATTACTATTTCCACGGAATGCCAATTATCCTCTCACAAATGTTGTCCTTACCCTGTCTATTTTTACTGATTCTATTGAACAAGAAGATTACGAATGAAGATTTGGAAATCGCTAAACAACCAACTGAACCGGAACAACCAGTATTACCAAAAGATTATTTGAGAAGGATAAGAATTACAGTCGTTATCCTGTCTGTGGCTATGATGGTTTCTATTTTCTTTGTCGTGCACTCAAACATCGAAGCTGATCTTGCGAACGAACAACTAGATATGGAGCGGCGGTGGCATCAACGAGAACTTGAGGAACTGAACACTCAAATCGACTCGCTAACTTCTGAACTTGAGACTCTAAAACGGCAATCAAACGATCTCTAACAGTCGCTCATGCGCCATGTGTCATGGTGCTATTTGAAACTACATTGGGACTCGCCCGCTCCACCGCCCATTCTGAAACTTCATCTCCCGCATCACCTTCTTTCTTTCTGGCCGAAGACTTGTGTTTCGCATTTCTTCGTAGACACTTCATCGGTATTGGGCAGTTGCGCTATCTTTATGGTGATCTAGCTAGTTCCGGACACACGGCGCATAGCTAGGCGTTATGTAACATGACCTAACCGTATGAAAGAAATTCTTGATCAAAATATCAATTTTATAATACTTATAACGGTACTAACAACCATCGTTGCATTACTTATATTGGTATATCGCCTGAGATCTGAACTAAGGAGGTCGAATCATGCAATGGAAGAAATATTCTTTTCCAACAGGTATCTATACAGATTCTTTAATGAAACGGAATTCCGGAATTTCTTCCTAAGCTTCTCAGAATCCAATCGCCTTTACAAGGATATCAACTTTACTCTTAAGCGTCTCGAACGAACTGCAATTCTTCCAGACGAAACAACTACATATGGTAGAGATAGAGAATTTATAGATAAAAAACTCACCTATATAGCGTCGATCTCTTCAAATATTGTGCATTCCATTGGTACCCCATTGGCGGCAATGAAGTTACACTTAGAAGACAAAGAAATAGATTCCGAACTTCTTAAAAGCAATCTCGAATTAATTCAAAACAACGTTGAAGGATTTGCCAACCTTTACAAAAACCTTGAGGCTGATTATGATGTAATTGGAATAAATCAAAAAATTACTACTACCTGTCACGTGTTGAAGTTAGCTTCGGAAAAGAAAGTAAATGTAGATTTCAAGATTGACCAAAATATTCAATTTTCTAGGCAGACGTTTCAAGTATATCAAATACCATTTTGTTGTCTTTTTGAAAACGCCATTGATGCAATTCGCGACAATGGAAAAATTCAGATTAACATTAGATCAACAGATAAATACTTATATACTTCGATCTATAATTCTGGCAAACCGATTAAAGAATCAAAAGAGACTCTATTTAGTAGAGGCTTTAGCACGAAAAAATCTAATGGTTTTGGTTTAGCAATGGCTAACGAGATTATCAAGAATCATTTCAATAGTGAATTGAATTTCGAGAATCAAAATGATGGGGTAATGTTTGAATTCACTATATCACTATGAGCCAAATTATATTAATTGAAGACGAAATAGAACCAGGACTAAATATTCAGAGAAGTATCGAATCTTCACTTGGTTGTACAGTTCATATGGCTAAAAACAAATCAGAAGCCATAGAAATAATTCAGAATGAGAGCATAAAAGTCGCTGTGATAGATCAGAGACTTGAAAATGGTGAACTTGGGACAGATGTTTTTAAATCTATCAAAGAGCTACGCCCCGATATTGTAGGTATCATGCTTTCCAGCAAGGCTATCCAAAGTGAAATCGGAGAAGCCCTTGATATGGGTTATTTCACCTATTTGGATAAGATTAAAGACACGCTTAAAATTCCAGAAAAAATTAGTGATGCACTACAGATTTATGATACCAGAAGAATAACAGAGGCAGTTTCTGAAAAAAACAAACTCCTTCTGAAATTTCGACCTTCGAATATTCTTTTTTGGAAATCTGTAAGGGTGTATTTGTACAAAACAATTCTTATAGATTCTCAGCATGTTTTTGAAGAAGACTGGAAAGAAGAAATGGCGATTGAAGCTGGAACAGATATCACCGAAACAATAAGATTTACATATGAAACTGAAATACGGTTTGAACATAAAACGGTGACAGAAAGCTTGGTGGAGACGTCAGCAACTATCAAACATCTACCAGCATCTGCTACATCTAAAATATCGTCAAAATTAAACACCGAAATGAAAACATTGATCGGTCAAAAAATGAAGAAGGAAACAGATTTTTCTTATAACCTCAAATTGCCATCGATACCAGACGACCCAAACAAGGATTACTTAGCTAGAAAGAGTTTTCAATCGAATCAAGTCTTCAAAAAGTATCTAACAATACTTAGAGTTGATTGTCCAACATGTCAGACCTTCCATTTGGTCACTTTAAAAGTCTTTGTTCCAACGAACAAAATCGCTAAACAACAGATTGATATTCTAAAAAGTGGTCAGCAAACAAC
>CAYORY010000095.1:0-7689 GCA_964406435.1 uncultured Roseivirgaceae bacterium
CACATTTTCACTAAGCGGTGCATGGCCTTTGGGTTTAGCATGAAGTACTTGAAAATCCATTTGAGTCCGGGGAAAGTAGCTGCCTTGAACCAGGGCGTTTTGTAGATGGCATCTGGTGCGGAAAGAATCAACTTGTCGCATTGGCTTGCCAATTCTATGGCTGAGCAAATCGCAAACCGCGCCCCCAAACTAAACCCAAACACCGAAAAACGGTCAATGGCTAAATGGCGGAGAAAGGCAGAAAATATCTCAGTCCATTCACTTTTTCGTAGGTTGCCGAGCTTCTTTTCACTTTCTCCGTGGTAGAATAGGTCCACCAGGTGCAGGGTATACTTATCCTCCAGAATCGGAACCCAACTTTTGAAAACCTCCTTTGTGAGCCCGAAACCATGAAATAGAATCAAATGATCCTTTCCATGACCGGCCGTTTCATAGCTCAATTTTGTGGCTTCATCGTACTCGAATTTCACTTCACCCTAATTTCATGAAAAATTAACACGACCATTCGTAACCCTTACCATATTCTTCCGTTCATTTGCACCGTGGAAACTGAAAACGAATTGAAAGTTTCCATAGTTTTCTAAGTTTATTGATGGAGATAAAAGAAAAAATAGTTTCGGTAGCAGCGGAGATGTTCATGCGCTATGGCGTAAGAAGCGTATCGATGGACGATGTGGCTCGCGACTTGGGGATGTCCAAAAAGACCCTGTATCAATCGTTCTCTAATAAAGATGAATTGATACAAGAAGTAGCCAAAGCACACATCAAAGTAGAGAGGGAGCAGTTTGAGGACATGGCTGCCAAATCTGAAAATGCCATTGATGAACTGGTGCAGATGACGAGTTGCATGCGTCATATGATGCAAAACATGAATCCTTCACTGCTTTTCGATTTGCAGAAATACCATCCTGATGCATGGGATCTTTTCCTTGATTTCAAGGTGAACTTTATCAGGACGCAGATTCAGAACAATATCCAACGTGGTTTGGCAGAAGGCAACTACCGGGAAGGGATCAATGCCAAAGTTCTGGCCACTTTGCGCATAGAGCAGGTGCAAATGGTCTTCGACCCCAAGATTTTCCCTACTTCAGAATTTAACCTTGTGGATGTTCAGGTACAGGTACTCGATCATTTCATTCACGGCTTACTCTCAGACAAGGGCAGGATACTCTACAAAAAATATCAACAAAACCAACAATCACATACATACGCATGAAAGGACTATTTATCAGTGCTTTGATCATTCTTCTGGGATTTAACTCATGGGCGCAAGATGCCAATGCCATGACGCTCCAGCAATGCATCGACTATGCACTTCAAAACAATGAACTCGGCAAGATTGCATCACTGGAGAAGGAACTTGCCGCCAAGGAGGTCAAGAAAACCATAGGGACAGGATTGCCTCAGGTAGAGTTCAATTCGGGGGTTAACTACAACTACCAGGTGCAGCAGAGTTTTGTTGACGTCAGCAACTTTGATCCATCTCTCCCGCCGGGCACGGAGGCACCCATTGCCTTTGGGCAGGATTATGATGCCAATTTCGCACTTTCCCTCAAGCAGCTCATCTTCGATGGTTCCTTTTTTGTAGGCCTGGAAGCATCCAAAACCTACCAGGAACTTTCGTCCAAGGAGCACATCAAGACGCAGATTGACATAGTGGAGTCTGTGTCTAAAGCCTATTATTCGGTACTCATCAATGAGGAAAGATTGGAGTTAGTACAGAAAAATTTCCAACGACTGGATACCCTGCTTAGAGAAACAAAGGCAATGAACCAGGGTGGATTTGTGGAGAAAATTGATGTGGATCGTGTGCAGGTCAACTACAATAACCTCAAAGTAGAACTGGACAGGCTAACTCAGATAACCGATCTCAGCTCCAAACTCCTGAAGTTTCAAATGGGCATGTCACTGAGCGAGCCGATCACCTTGAGTGAAACACTCGCAGATCTCTCACCCGAGAAGACCTTGGGCGTCAATGATTTTGTCTACGACAGCCGAATTGAATTTTCTCAGTTGAATACCAACGAAGCACTAGTAGGCCTTGACATGAAGAATAACAAGGCACAATATTTACCAAAACTGTACGCCCAGTTGAACTACGGAGCAAATACGGCCGCCGCAAATTTTGATAGGATCATGCAATCAGACAGGTGGTTCAGTTTTGGGACTGTTGGGGTGACGTTGAATATCCCGATTTTCAATGGCTTCATCAAGCAGACAAGCATCCAGCAGAATAAGATTCAAATGCAGCAAATCGCAGCTCGCAAGGAGATGTTGATGAAGAACATAGATCTGGAAATCGAACAGTCAGGCATCACGCTCAATTCCAGCATTGATGCACTGGAGGTACAGAAGCAAAACATGCAACTGGCCGATGATATTTACAGAATTACTCAAATAAAATACAGAGAAGGCGTAGGCTCCAACCTAGAGGTGATGGAAGCGGACGCTGCACTCAAAGAAGCACAAACCAACTATTTCGGGTCATTATATGATGCCGTCATAGCCCAAATCGAATTGAAAAAAGCACTAGGAACCTTACATAACTAATCATGAGAAATCTCTACATCCTATTTATAATCTCCGCACTCATCCTAAGTAGTTGTGGTGAAAAAGTCGAAAGCCTTGAGGCCATTGTGGAAACAGGAAATATCGAAGCAATACACGCCAAGAAGAAGGAACTTTCTGACCAACAGAAGGAGCTTACAGCACAAATTGCACTCCTGGATTCGGCCATCAATGCCGGTACTGAAAAAGCCAATCTTCCGCTGATCACCACTCTGCAGGTGAGCTCGGGTGAGTTCAAACACTTCGTTGAACTTCAGGGAGATGTCACCACCGATCAAAATGTGCTGATTTACCCGGAAGTGGCTGGCACTATTCTGAATATGCACGTGTCAGAAGGACAGAACGTCTCCAAAGGGCAGCTGCTAGCTACCATTGACAATGGCGGATTGGATAGCCAACTAGCCCAGATGAAAACGCAATTGGCTTTGGCCAAGACCACTTTCGAGCGTCAGGAGAAATTGTGGGAGCAAAAGATTGGATCGGAGATTCAGTACCTGCAGGCCAAGACCAATTACGAGGCTCAAAAAAATGCGGTCACTCAAATGGAGCACCAATTGGGCAAGTTCCAGATCAGAGCACCCTTCAGTGGAGTTATAGATGATGTGATCAAAGAGGAGGGAACTGTGGTAGCACCGGCAGGACCTGGTTCTGAAGTGTTCAGGATCATCAATCTTTCTAAAATGTACATAGAGATTTTTGCACCTGAATCATACATCACGAGCATAGTGTCAGGAAAAGAAGCCAGGGTTTTCTTCCCGATTCTCAATGAAACCATCGAAACCAAGGTGCAGGAAACTGGCAACTACATTAATCCAAACAATCGCTCATTTACAGTGAAAGTACCCGTACCAAACAATACCGGCAAGGTGAAGCCAAACCTATCGGCCAGAGTCAAAATCAATGATTACACGCAGCAAGATGCGATTTTGCTTCCTCAGGGGATAATATCGGAGAATGCAGACGGAGATCAGTATGTCTATGTGGTAGGCAACATTGGCAAAGACATGACGGCCATTGCCACACGAAAAATTATTGAAACGGGCATGTCGCAGGATGGAAATGTGGAAGTAACCAAAGGGCTGTCTAAAGGCGAGAGCGTGATAGTGGAAGGAGCCAGAAGTGTGAAAGACGGACAGGAAGTAAAAATCATTAAGAAATAAAAATATGGCTGATACGACTAACAAGAAGGTAGACAAAGACTTTCGATTGTCCTCATGGGCGATTGACAACCCGTCTGTGATCTACGTGATGATCGCCATTTTCCTGATCATTGGATACAATGCCTTCAATGCTATGCCGCGGGAGGATTTCCCCGAGATCAAGGAGACGAAGATCTACGTGAGCACCGCTTTCCCCGGAAATACGGCGGAGGATATCGAGCGGCTCGTTACCGATCCTTTGGAGGACAAGCTGAAGAATATCAGCAATGTGGTTGAGATCATCTCTACCTCGCAGGAAGACTATTCGATCATCACTGTAGAGTTCGATGAAGAAATCACCGTGGAAGCCGCCAAACAAAAAGTGAAGGACGAGGTGGACAGTGAGAAGGCAGGAGAAGACTGGCCGCTCTTTAACGGAGCTAAAGTAGAACCGAATGTCTTTGACCTGAATCTATCGGAAGAATTCCCGATCATGAATATCAACATCACTGGAGACTATCCTGTGGAGAAGTTGAAAGAGTACGGCGAATATCTCGAAGATGAGATAGAGGATTTGCCGGAAATCAAAGGAGTGGACATTCGTGGTGCGCAGGAAAAAGAGGTAGAAATAGCTGTGGACATCTACAAAATGATGGCTGCCAAAGTGAGTTTTTCTGACATCACTCAAGCCATCGGAAATGGAAACATGACCATGTCGGCTGGTAATATCAAGGCTGGTGGACAAAGAAGAACCATCCGAATACTGGGCGAGGTGCAAAACCCGGAGGATCTGGAAAACTTCGTAGTGAAAACCGAGAACAACGCTCCGGTATACCTGAAAGATGTGGCGAAGGTCAGCTTCAAAGAAGAGGACAAAACGACCTTCGCGCGTGAGTTTGGAGAAAGCGTGGTGATGCTGGATGTAAAGAAGCGTGCGGGCAGCAACATGATCAACGCCGTGAACCAATCGAGGGAAATCATCAAATATGCAGAAGAAAACATCTTCCCATCTGATCTAACCATCACCGTCTCGAACGACACATCGAAGCGGACGCTGAACCAGGTAAGTGACTTGGTAAACAACATCATCTTCGGGATCATCCTTGTGGTGACTGTGCTCATGTTCTTCCTTGGATTTAGAAATGCCCTTTTCGTGGGATTCGCCATCCCTATGTCCATGTTCATGTCGTTTGCCATCCTCAGCTGGATGGGCTACACGCTCAACACCATGATTCTATTCGGTATGATCATGGGGCTTGGGATGCTTGTGGATAATGGAATCGTGGTGGTGGAGAACGTCTATCGTCTGATGGAAACCGAAGGACTCAATCGATTTGAAGCAGCCAAAAAAGGTATTGCTGAGATCGCATACCCTATCATGATTTCAACGCTCACCACGGTTGCAGCCTTTGTACCGCTTGGCCTTTGGCCAGGAATTTTCGGCCAGTTCATGATCTACTTCCCAATCACCCTTTCGGTGGTATTAGGATCATCGCTCTTTGTCGCGATTTTCATGAACTCCATGCTGGTGTCTCAGTTTATGGAGGTTGGAGATAAAGAACTGTCCGTGAAAAGGCTGGTCAGGATTTCGATAATAGCCATTGTCATCGGCGGCTTCATTCTGTTTGCCGGTGGGCCGCTTCGTGCACTTGGTACACTACTTATTTTCACGGCCATTATGCTGTGGGCGTATAAGTACCTCATCAAGCCAATGGCCAATGGGTTCCAGAGAAAAATTCTCGTTCGTTTCGAGAATTTCTACGAAAGACGAATCACACACGCCATCCGCGGACGAAATGTGTATTGGTACTTCAGTGTGACGTTCCTATTGCTCATTTCAGCCTTCATGTTCTTCGGGATGTCTGTTGCTTCGCAGCGAACCAAGATTGAATTCTTCCCTGACAACATCCCAAACCAAATCATTGTCTACATCGAGTATCCTCAGGGTACGGCGATTGAAAAGACCAATGAGATTACCAGAGAAATCGAAAACCGAGTATATGGTGTGATCAACGCCCCTGAGTACATGGATGGTGACTACAATTTCCTTGTAGAATCCTCAGTTTCTCAGGTAGGGGAGGGGGCCGGAAACCCACAGACCGATGGCGGCTCGAACGCCGAAATGCCACACCGAGCCAAGATCACAACCTCCATGCGGGAGTTCAAGTACCGTCGAGGTAAGGATACCGAGCGATTGAGATTGCAGGTGCAGGAGGCTCTGGAAGGAATCTACCCTGGAGTTGCTATTTCTGTAGAAAAAGATGCAGCAGGGCCTCCGGCAGGTTACCCGATCAATGTGGAAATAGAAGGGCCTGACTATGATGAACTCATCGTCACAGCAGAGAAGATGCGAAACTTCATCAATACCAAGAACATTGCAGGTATTGAGGAGCTGAAGATAGACGTGAATAAAGGTAAGCCCGCCGTGCAGGTGGAGGTGGATAGAGAAAAGGCAGGCGAGCTGGGCGTAGCGGTCGGACAAGTGGGGAATCAATTGCGTCAGTCCCTGTTCGGAGAAAAGGCAGGGGTCTTCAAGAAGGACGGGGAAGATTACAATATCAATGTCCGCTTCAAAGAAGACCTTCGCTACGACAAGAGTGCCCTCTTCAATCAGAACATTATCTTCCGGGATCAATCATCAGGACGGATCAAAGAAGTTCCGATTTCGGCGGTGGCCAAGCAGAAGAATACTTCCTCCTTCAGTGCCATAAAGCACAAGCAGAAGAAACGAGTTGTAACTGTTTATTCTGGATTGAAGCCTGGCTACACAGACGCTGGAGCCATCGTTTCGCAGATACAAGAGGAAATGCTGGACTTTCAGGAATTGCCTGCCGGTGTGAAGATCGACTACACGGGTCAGATAGAAGAGCAAAACAAGCAAATGGCCTTTCTGGTGGGGGCGTTCTTCTCGGGTCTTGGGTTGATTGCCCTGATCTTGGTGTTCCAGTTTGGAGGTGTCTCTAAGCCATTGATCATTATGATCGCCATCTTCCTGAGTTTCATTGGCGTGTTTTATGGATTGATCTTCACCGGATGGTCCTTCGTGATCATGATGACAATGATGGGGATCATTTCTCTCGCTGGAATTGTGGTGAATAATGGCGTGGTGCTGCTGGACTATACCCAGCTTTTGATTGAGAGAAAGAAAGAGGAAAAGGGTCTTGGACGATTTGATTTTCTCTCTAAAGAGGAAGTGGCGGAATTGGTTATCAAAGGAGGAAAAGCAAGGTTGCGCCCTGTAATTCTAACCGCAATCACTACGGTCTTAGGATTGATTCCTTTGGCCATCGGTTTGAATATTGACTTCTTTACTCTGTTCAGTGAATTCGATCCGAACATCTACATGGGAGGGGACAATGTGATTTTCTGGGGGCCGCTTGCTTGGACAGTGATCTTTGGTCTGATAATGGCCACATTCCTTACGCTGATCATCGTACCGGTACTATTCACGATTGTGTATAGAATGAAGTATTGGTTTTTTGCCAGAAAACAAAACAAAGCAGGTCAGGTGTCGCAAGCCGCTTGATCTCTGAACCTTTTCGTGGCATAACTGATTCATAACCCATGCGAACGCTCATTTTCATCTTAGTCATCGTCACGTATTTTGGGCTGGACTTTTACGTCTATTTCAACCTAAGAAGTTTCTGGCAGGACAGTCCCGTGCTTTGGAAAAGAGTGTATTCCATAGGCTATTGGTTATTGTCTTTGTCTCCCATAGCGCTGTTGATCGTCATTGGTGAGGCCGATTCGGGCGTAATGAAGAGCATTCGATCGTTTGTTTTCACTGGTTTGTTCATGCTCTTTTTTGCTAAGGTTTTTGCGTCACTTTTCTTACTCTTTGATGATCTGCGTCGCGGAGTGAGTTGGATAGTGGAGCTATTTCCCGGAGAGCAAAATTTCGATAAGTCCAGGTCTGAGTTTATTCGTAAGACGGCAGCTGGGGCGGCATTGGTGCCAGTGGCGGCCATGAGTTTTGGGATTC
>CAYORY010000096.1:0-7670 GCA_964406435.1 uncultured Roseivirgaceae bacterium
GTTTTTGATCTCGTCTATGGTGGCCGGGCTAATCATTTTTGGAGGTACAAATCAAAGCATTTTCTGAGATAGTGACTTGTAAATCAACTGAGACCTGAGCTTAAAAATGTTAAGTAAAGCGTGAAGTGGTGAATTAACTGATCAAACCCTAATAGCAGAAAAAAAACCCTCTCATTTGAGCGGTATCTGCTGGTGAGCTTACTGGTAATGAAATCAGTGATCCAATGAAACAAGGCATTCAGACCAACAAACTTGAGGATCAGTTGCATCTCCTGAAAAATTACTGAAGAGATGATAAATAGCGAGATGCTATAAATCAGAATATGAATCGTAAGCCAAAATAAATTTTTACTTTTTTCATGAGCAATCCTCCTTGTTTGGAACAGAAAATCGCCTAGCCAATGCGCGAATAAGATGTACAAAAAAGACATGGATATTTTTAATAGTTAGAGTTTGAATTTACGCACAAATATGATTTCCACATTCTGGAAACAAGCGCTTTGTTTCCGTATTTTGGAAACCGATAATTCGTTTCCATATTTTGGAAACCACATCTATTTTTCCGTATTTTGGAAACCAATCAAATTCTTGATGATGCACTACATTTTCATGGCGGATGTTATTAAAAGTCGCAACATCCCTAAAAAAAAACAATTCATTGATCAACTAGATCAATTAGTCAAAGACATCAACAAAAAAAATCCCGAGAATATCCTCTCACCTCTGACCATCACGCTTGGTGATGAGTTTCAAGCCGTGATCAAATCTTCAAATGCAGTTTTCCAAATACTCTTCGATATCGATCAAAGAATAATTACTGAAAAACTAGATATATCGCTTCGTTATTCTATTGTTTATGGGGAAATTGACACTGCCATCAACAAGAAAATCGCTCACAAAATGTACGGACAAGGCTTAACAGATGCGAGGAAGCAACTAGACCTAATGAAAAATGATAAAAAACGATACAGTATTCAAATAGATGAATCAGTTGATCAAATGCTCAATGGTTTACTCTACCTCTATCAATCATTAATCGACCAATGGAAAAAATCCGATTTTGACAAACTGGCTATCCTGTTCAAATCAAACGATTACCATGACCTAGTTCGATCAAAGATTTACGAAAACAGGTCAGGTGCTTGGAAGTCATACCAATCGCTTCGCTTTGAAGAATATATGCTACTCAAACAACTCATTCTAGAGACCCTTAGAAATGAATAACCTCCTACCCATTATTTTCTTTCCAATTTTAATCGAAGCAGTTCTTACAGCCATTTTTGCAGTTGTTAACCTGCAACTTGATCATGAGAAAAAACCCTTCAGAGCATCCTCATGGTTAAAAGGTTTCATAGAACGTGCCTTCCTCGTTTTTGCTTTGCTAGCCGGATTCGAAAATGCACTCATACTGTTTGCCGCGATCAAATTAGGTACCCGACTAAATAGCGACACTGAATCTAAAATATCCAATGACTATTTTCTGATTGGAAACCTGATCTCCATTGCGGCAGCCATATTACATGTCAAAGTCATATCAATGTATTTACCAATTTCTTGAAGGTAGGTTCATCCTTCACTAAACTTGCACTAGAAAAAAGGATATGAAGCAGGAAGACGTTTTAAAAGCGCTAGGTGAAGTTCAAGACCCAGACCTAAAGAAGGATTTGGTCACCCTCGGGATGATCGAGGAGGTGATAATTGATGGGAATAAAATTTCATTTAAAGTAGTCCTCACCACACCTGCATGTCCTTTGAAAGAACTCATCCGAAAGGATTGCGAAAAGGCCATGGTGAAGCACTTCGGTGATAGCATAGAATTGGACATCCTCATGACTTCTTCGGTGACTTCCGTTCGAAATCAAGCCCCTCTCCTGCCAGGAGTTAAAAACATTATTGCCATTGCCTCTGGCAAAGGTGGTGTAGGAAAATCTACTGTCGCATCTAATCTGGCCATTGCTCTTTCGCGCTCGGGTGCGGATGTCGGGCTCATAGATGCTGACATTTTCGGACCCTCCGTGCCTACCATGTTCAACTGCGAATACGAACAACCAACCATCAAGAAAGTTGGTGAAAAGAATTTGATTGTGCCAGTGCAGCAGTACGGCGTAAAGCTCATGTCCATTGGCTTCCTCGCCCCACCCGAAGGTGCAGTGGTTTGGAGAGGCCCCATGGCCAGTTCGGCTTTGAAACAATTCATAGCAGATACGGACTGGGGTGAGCTGGACTACCTCCTAATCGACTTGCCCCCAGGCACCAGCGACATCCATCTGACGATGGTACAGACTGTGCCCGTGACCGGCGCAGTGATCGTGACCACTCCGCAAAAAGTAGCTTTGGCCGATGCTCAGAAGGGCATCTCAATGTTCCGGCAAGGCCAGATCAACGTGCCAATTCTGGGCTTGGTAGAAAACATGGCCTACTTCACGCCAGAAGAATTGCCAAACAACAAATACTATATTTTTGGAGAAGGTGGTGGAGAAAAATTGGCTAAGAAATTCGACATTCCGATGCTCGGCCAGATCCCAATCGTGCAGTCCATTCGCGAAAGCGGGGATGCCGGATACCCGGCTGCCATGAAAGATGATGTCACTTCCGAGGCATTTAGCGATTTAGCTTCTTCTATTGCCAGACAAGTGGCGATTAGAAATGCTACCTTTGAACAAACTAAGAAGGTAGAAATTACCGTTTGATGGATATGTCCAAAAGCGCACTAATCGAGCAAATCGAAAACTCCCTGGTGAGTATCAAGCCGTATCTGAATGCCGATGGCGGAGACGTGCGGGTCCTCGATGTAGACAATAACAACGTGGTGACACTGGAGCTGCTCGGTAGCTGCGGCACTTGCCCCATGAGCACTATGACCATGAAGGCAGGTATTGAAGAAGCCATAAAAAGGGCACTGCCTCAGATAACCGCCGTGGAGGCAGTTAATATCACCGAACCTGACGACCCAAACGCAAAACTTCCTACTCAACTGCAATCCTAAGTTGCGATGAAGGCGCTGAGTTTTATCATTTGCTTTGTTATAGGATGTGTGTCCTTTTCTCAGGAGCGATGCGCCACACCACCGCGAAACGAAGCATCAACAGAGCGTTTTGAAAATTGGATACAAGGCAAAATCCAGAGAAAAAAAACACTTCTGGCTACAAATGCTCACAGACAAGCAGCAGAGATTTATTACATCCCTGTGGTTTTCCACATCATACATCAGGGAGAACCCATTGGCTTTGGAGACAATATCCCTACTGACAGAATCATCGAACAACTGGATGCGCTGAACCAAGATTTTGGAAAAATGAATCCACGTAGAAATGATGTTGTTCCTTCCGCTTTTGAAGCCGTAGAGGCGGACGTTGAGATTCAGTTTGTATTTGCACGACAAGATCCCGATGGCCTTCCAACGGATGGGATCGTCAGGATTGAGGGTACTCAGAGTAAATATTCCTTCCCAGGAAATACTACCCTGAAGCCGCTTAGCTATTGGCCGTCTGAAGATTACCTGAACATTTGGGTGGCCAACGTTTACCCCAACACTTACGGCTGGGCCACCTTCCCTGTGACAGATTTGGGAGGGCTGGAAGGAGACGGAGAAACCAACCCGGCAAGGGATGGTGTGGTGATCGACTCGGAGTATATTGGCATCAATCCTTCGGCTAGCGGTGAATTTGCAAGCTTCGGCCAAACGCTCACCCATGAGGTCGGACACTTTCTAGGACTCATTCACATTTGGGGAGATGGGAACTGTGAAAGGGATGATTTCTGTGCGGACACTCCCGACCAAGACGGTGACAATGGCGGCCAGAGCAACTGCTCCTATCCTTCTTTCGACTCATGCCCAGATGACTCCTTTGCCGACATGTTCATGAATTTCATGGACTACTCCGACGATCAGTGCATGGCTATGTTTACCAACGACCAGAAATTCAGAATGAGGACTGTGATGGAAAACAGCCCAAGAAGACTGAGCTTAAGAACATCTCCCGGTTTGGAGTTTCCCGCCCCACCAGATTATGACATGGCTTTACTGGAGATTACCGGCATTCCATTGGCCGTATGCGAGACTTCCCTGTCGGCTCAATTAAATTTTAGAAATGTTGGCAATGAAACCGTGTCCAGCTTCTCCCTGAATTATGAGCAAAATGGAATCACCCAAAGTGAAATCATAAGCGGACTCATGCTCGCCTCAGGCGCCAGCACCATCATTAACTTTCCCATCAATTTTCAAGCTGAAGGATTGCAGCAGATGAGCTGGACCATAACTGAGGTCAACGGACTAGAAGACGAAAACCAGCTAAACAATGCTGGATTTAGCTTCACGGTAGTCAGCACTGAAAACATGGAAACGCCCTTTCGGGAAAATTTTGAAAATGGGCCTTGGATTTCAAATTCTGTTGCAGGCTTGTCAGAATGGCAATCATCGACCTCCTCGGGGGATGAAAGCATGACGGTGGCGGCTTTTGAGAGCACAAGCGAAGTAGAAAGCTGGTTGATTTCTCCTTCCTTTTCACTGGCCGGTTTTTCTGAGGCAGGCCTCTTTTTCAGTATGTCCTACGGCATCAACACAAATGCGCCGAGCGCCAATGACCAACTTACCCTGCTCGTCTCCACCACTTGCACGGAGGGTTTCGAAGAAGTGTGGACCAGAGATTTGAATGATCTGGATTTTGACAATTCGTCAGGCGCATGGAGTCCTGACACAAAGGAGAATTGGCTGGAACAATTCGTGAACCTTTCGGACTATGTCGGTGAGGAAGAAATTCGCATCGCATTTGTATTCAAAAACGACGGAGGAAATAACTTCTTCCTAGATGATATCGAGCTGACCAATAATGGCGACAAAGATCAACCACGATTGCAGCAGGGCAAATTTGTGGCCTACCCCAATCCTGCACGGGAGTCTTTTAAGGTGACCATTAGCTTACCCGATCGTGAGACTGTGAGCGTTCAGCTTTTTGACATCTCCGGCTCTGTGGTCTTTGAGGAAACCGTTCAGGACGTTTTGAATCAAACATTGACGATCAACACGGGGCAACAATACGGAACCTACTTCCTTAGAATCAGAGGAGGAGGAATCAATCAGGTTCAGCGAATTCTGATCGGTCGATGATCAAGGATAACCCGTTTTTTGGTAGGTTTGGTGGTGTAATAAGCAACTATGGATCTTGAAACTTTAAAGGGTTACTTACCTGCACTAAAGCACCTCGGCATTGCGATTGGCTTGGCGGTGATCATCGTGCTTGTATTCTTTTACATTTTTCTTCCACTCTCTACCAATCACGGGGAAACGATAACCGTACCAAGTGTGGTGAATCAACATGTAGATGATCTGGAAAACATTCTTACCTCTAGAAGTTTAGGCTATGAGGTGAACGTGGACTCTGGATATTCCGACACGCAGGCACCATTCACTGTATTGGATCAATTTCCCAAAGCCAATGCTCGGGTGAAAGAAAACAGGAAAATCTACGTAACGCTGAATTCAAGCAAGCCACCTCTGGTGAAAATGCCTGATCTGATAGATAAATCATTGAAAATAGCAGAAATCACACTTCAGTCTTTTGGATTAAAATCCGGTAGCAAAGAATACAAACCAGACTTGGCATTGAATGTAATTCTAGAACAGCGAATAAACGGACGAGAAGTATTGCCTGGAGAAATGATCCCCAAAGGCTCAAAAATAGACCTGACCATTGGAGACGGCTATGGAAACAGAACCTGGGAAATGTACAGCTACATCAATCAGTCTTTGTCCGACACCAGAGTGACCATCGCAGGTTCGGGTTTGGAATTAGGCAATGTGAATTATGTGGATGACCCTATTTCGTACATCATTTCCAAAGACCAATCGGGCAACACTAAAATTGATACCGTGACCGTTTCCTTAGGGTATGTGGTCAGGCAACTTCCGAGAGCCGGAAGTACCGTAAGGATAGGGGATGCGGTGGATCTTTGGGTATACCAACCCGGACTGACCGTGAACGAGAATGCTCAAATGATGGATCAATAAATGAGGCTGATTTGGCTATTTGGATTGCTGCTTGCTTCATCTGTCTTACTTGCACAGATTGAAATTCGGCCCATTCTTACTCGTTCGCTTCCTCAATCAAATCACGCGCAAAGAACGTCTTCTTTCACCACCCTTCCCTTTTGGGATGACTTTTCTACGAGTGGCAGTCTGCCCGGTGATCAATGGGAATTCAGTAAGTCTGTGGAAGTGACGGAGGGACTGCCACTAAATGCCCCCACATACAAAGCCGCTACCCTTGATGGCGTGGACTCGCTGGGCAATTTTTACAGTGAAACAGAGACCTTCTCGGGGCGCACCGATCAGCTCATTTCAAAAGCCATCGACTTGAGTACAATGACGGGCGATGAATCCATTTACTTGTCGTTCTTCTGGGAGGCCGGGGGCAATGGGGAGCGACCGGAGCAGGAAGCCGATTCGCTTAGGCTGCAGTTATTAGATCAGGATAGTGTGTGGGTCACCGTCTGGAAAAGAAACGCTACCGAAGTAACGGATTTTGAAAACTTCAGCCAAGAGATTCTCAAAATTGAATTGAACTACCGACACGAAGATTTCCGCTTCAAGTTTGAGACCTTCGGCTCGCAGCAGGGCAAATTCGATACGTGGCACATTGACTATGTGTACATGAACACCGGCCGAACGGCCTCAGATCTCACGTATCTGGATCGGGCATTTACAGGACAATTGCAGTCATTCGTACATCCCTATCGGGAGATGCCCGCTGAGCATTTTTTTAATGATCCAAGTGCTTTTCTAAATCAGCAAACATTCTCCAAAGGCAACCTAGATAGTGCTGTACACTCCCTTAATGTTGATTATGAATTGAAGAATGAAACTACACATGAAACTTTCACTTTATCAGTTGTAAGCCCCTTTAAAGCTCAGGGAGTAAATAACGATACCCTTATAAATTTGCCATCAGTAGTTAACATCAACCCTCCTCCAGACTCAGTAGTATTCACTTCAAGGATATTTGCAGAAACTAGAGATGCTGATAGTCCTATAAATCTCAAAGTCAATGACACTCTGCGTGCAACCTACCTTTTTCAAGACTACTATGCCTACGATGACGGCATTGCCGAGTTCTCAGCAGGCGTGAGCAATCAAGGTTCGGTAGCCGTGGAGTTCGCCATTGGTGAGCAAGATACGCTTACTCATATCGATGTTTTTTTTCCAAAAACAAGCAACACCTCATCTGACAAAACGCTATCTCTGAAAGTTTGGAAGGAATTGGATGGAACCGATCCACTAGGATCTGTAAAATACACCATCAAGGCCGAGGACTTGAATCAGTTTGTCAGAGTTCAGCTCGCGAGTCCCATCATCGTCAAGGATACCATTTTCATCGGCTACAAGCAGGATACAAATGATTTTCTGCCCATTGGTTTGGACAGATCCAATCTTGATGCAAAAGAAAAGATGTTCTATCTCCAAGACGGTATTTGGCTACCTAATGAAGGAGCCAATGGAATCATGATGATCCGGCCAGTCTTTCGTCCGCTAGGCGAATTGGTACTTGCGAATAAAAAGGTATCCAGCCGCTCGGTGTACCCCAATCCTACCAAGGGTTTGATTCAAATCAATGAGGATTACAAGGAAATTCGGGTGTGGTCAATGACAGGGCAATTGCTACAAAAGGAAGACC
>CAYORY010000097.1:0-7625 GCA_964406435.1 uncultured Roseivirgaceae bacterium
TCTTCATTGGGTTTGTCGTGATTATAGGGTTGATAGTATGTAGGGAATATACCTTGAACGTCCGCTTCACTTCCTACCCAGAAATAGGAACCTGACAGCATCTGATTTTGCTCTGCCAGCACCCAAAGCGGAGTACCGCCATACCAACTACCATCTGTCACTTCTGTCCTGTTCTTAATAGAATACGTTTTGCCTTTCAACCTGCTGTAGAACGAATTACCCACTATTCCATGCTCAGCCGGCCTCAAACCGGTGACCAGGGTGTAATGATTGGGGAACGTTTTAGAGGGAAACGACGGGATCATCGCCTCGGCGGAGGCACCATTTTTGGCTATTTCCAAGAGATTCTTTGCCCCATATTTTTCTGCGTAATCATGGCGAAAACCATCAATGGATAGCATCACTACATAGGGTTGAGATTGTGCCCAATCGCTGTTTGCTCTTCTCGAATTATTTTGAGACAGACCTGTATTCCCAATAAAAACGAAAATTGCAAAAATAATCTGCCGTACTAACGCGTGCTTCATGCCGTTAAAATCAAAAAAGGGAAGTAAAACTTCCCCATTTCAATGTCAATAAATTATTACCTTTTTTAGTTCCGTTCTTTGATCTCGTCAATTTTACTTCTCACTGTTTCTTCATCACCCTCCACCACAATCGTAGAAGATTCCCCATTCTTATCAGTTTTCACAATTGTGGCCTTGACACTACCATCCTCCTGCTTCATCATTTGGATTTCCAAAGATACCTCCACTTGGGCACTGTCATCTACCGCGATAATACTTGTCTGCTCAGAATGAATGCTTTCATTTCCATAAACTTCTCCAAGAATCGGAGCGATCACCAGACCTACTAAGCAAGTAAGTTTGATCAGGATATTCATGGACGGACCCGATGTGTCCTTGAATGGATCACCAACGGTATCACCCGTGACTGCCGCCTTGTGCGCTTCAGACCCTTTGTAGGTCATTTCGCCTTCGATCATTACACCCGCTTCGAATGATTTTTTTGCATTATCCCAAGCGCCACCGGCGTTGTTTTGGAATATCGCCCAAAGCACACCCGACACGGCCACCCCGGCCATGTAACTACCGAGAGCTTCAGGTCCCATTGCAAAACCAATGATGATGGGAGTAATGATAGTGATAGCACCAGGAAGCATCATTTCTTTGATAGCTGCTTTTGTGGAAATGTCCACACATTTACCGTACTCAGGCTTACCGGTTCCTTCCATGATTCCGGGAATTTCCCTGAACTGTCGCCTCACTTCTTTCACCATTTCCATGGCCGCTTTGCCCACCGATCTCATGGCCAAAGCAGAAAAAACAACTGGAATCATCCCTCCGATGAAAAGTGCTGCAAGTACATCCGCTTTGAAAATGTTTATTCCGTCAATTCCAGTGAAGGTTACGTAGGCAGCAAAAAGAGCAAGAGCTGTTAACGCCGCAGAAGCAATTGCAAATCCCTTTCCTACAGCAGCAGTTGTGTTTCCAACTGAATCCAAAATGTCTGTTTTTTCTCTGACGTCATCAGGCAATTCGCTCATTTCAGCAATACCTCCCGCATTATCAGCAATTGGTCCAAAAGCGTCGATTGCAAGTTGCATGGCAGTTGTTGCCATCATGGCAGAAGCAGCGATTGCCACTCCATAGAAACCGGCAAATTCATAAGACGACCAGATTGCACCCGCAAAAAGCAAGATCGGGGCGAAAGTAGACATCATTCCAGTTGATAGTCCGGCAATAATATTGGTCGCGGCTCCAGTTGCTGAGTTTTTGACAATATCCAATACAGGCTTCTTGCCAAGACCTGTGTAATATTCCGTGAAATAGGAAATCAAGCCTCCTACTGCCAGCCCAACAAGTACGGCATAGAACACATTCATCGGACTTATTATTCTGTCGGCTTCTCCAAAGAAATTCATTGTCATCTCCGCAGGGAGCATAATGGGCAGCAAGAAGAAGAGTGCAATTCCAGTTACGATAATCGAACTCCAGTTTCCAATGTTCAAGGCCTTCTGAACCTGAGGTTCTTTGGCATCATTGCTTGAAATTTTTACGAACAGGGTTCCGAAAAGCGAGAAGATGATTCCCAAACCTGCAATGACCAAAGGCAGGAGAATAGGACCGATACCACCGAAATCATCGGTGATCGCTCCACCCATATCTCTGATCACATAGTTGCCCAGCACCATTGACGCCAGTACAGTCGCTACGTAGGAACCAAACAAATCGGCTCCCATGCCAGCTACATCGCCTACATTGTCCCCAACATTATCAGCAATAGTGGCAGGGTTTCTTGGATCATCTTCAGGGATTCCAGCTTCCACTTTCCCCACCAGGTCAGCCCCTACGTCCGCAGCTTTGGTGTAAATTCCTCCTCCCACTCTCGCAAAAAGAGCGATTGACTCAGCTCCTAGCGAGAAACCAGCCAAGGCTTCCAAAACAATAGTCATATCATGAGTGTTCGTCCACTCTCCGCCCATGAACCATTGGAAAATGATAATGAAAAGAACACTTAGGCCGAATACTGCAAGACCTGCCACGCCAAGTCCCATTACTGTTCCTCCTGTGAAGGAAACTTTCAATGCCTGCGGAAGGCTGGTGCGAGCCGCTTGTGTAGTTCTTACATTCGCAGCAGTCGCGATTCTCATTCCAATATTTCCGGCAACCGCAGAGAAAATGGCTCCAATGACAAAGGCTACAACGATGAACCAGTGAGTAGTCTCAACCAGTGCAGAAACTACACCCAGAAGAGCTCCGGCTACCACCACAAATATGGCTAGTACACGATACTCAGCTTTAAGGAAAGCGAGCGCTCCCTCTTTGATGTGCTGAGCCAAATCTTGCATTTTTTGGTCACCGGCATCTTGCTTGTTTACCCAGCGGGCCTTAAAAAACATTACGAGCAGACCAACAAGCCCCAATGCGGGCACCAAATAGATGATTTTATCCATGATTTTCAGTTAGGTTTTGAAAACAGGCTGCAAAGATATGTTTTCACCTAATAATTAAAAGGGAATGAAAGTAAAGATGTCCTATTGACCCTTAGACTGGGTGTTGATGTAGTTCAAGAATTCATTTTTGATGTTCTGATCCTTGAATTTGCCATCGAAATGCGCGGTACCCGTACGACTGTTGGTATCACCCACGCCTCGCGAAGACACACACATGTGAGTGGCATCAATCACCACGGCCACATCGTCTGTTTTCAAGATAGCTTTCAGTTCTTCTGCAATCTGAACCGTGAGCCTTTCTTGCACCTGAGGTCTTTTGGCAAAATACTGCACTATCCTGTTGATCTTAGAAAGGCCTATGACTTTGCCACTAGAAAAATATGCCACATGTGCTTTGCCATAGATCGGTACGAAATGATGCTCACAATGAGAATAGAAGGTGATGTCCTTCTCCACGAGCATTTGGTCATAATTGTACTTGTTTTCAAAAAGTCTCGCCTTTGGTTTGTTGTCTGGGTTGAGCCCTGCAAAGACTTCCTTCACGTACATCTTCGCTACCCTATGCGGCGTGCCACTCAGGCTGTCATCCTCCAAGTCAAGCCCCAAAATCAGCATGATTTCCTTGAAATGCTTTTCGATTAATTCTACCTTCAAGTCATCGTCTTTCTCAAAGGCATCCGGGCGAAGGGGTGTGTCGGACGCACCCGGCACGTGATCATCCCCAAGGTCTTCAGGCTGGATATTCGACAAAGTTTCTTTCTGTTTCATATAAGGTTACTTTCATATCCAGCCTTGAGTCAATCTTCTCTCGAAGGATATTATAAATCACCACAACAATATTCTCTGCGGTGGGGTTCAAATTCTTAAAGTCTTCTACGTCCAGATTCAAGTTTTTGTGATCGAACCGATTGGCCACATGCTCCTTCATCAGGTCGCTCAGGTGTTTCATGTCGTAGACATATCCCGTTTCAGGATCGGGTTCTCCGGTCAGGCGAACGATAAATTCATAGTTGTGTCCATGCCAATTTGGATTATTGCATTTCCCGAAAATTTCATTGTTTTTTTCATCGCTCCAAGCTGGCACATGGAGCCTGTGAGCTGCATTGAAGTGTTCTTTTCTGTAGACTGCTACTTTCATTCCATGCAAAATTACCACAACTGAACACTTGACTCCTATAAATCGTTCTGAAGGCTATTGGTTTTCACCGCTACATTTGCAACCCATGACTTTCACCGAGATCCAAGCGAAACTTACCGAATACAAGAAATCCGATAAACGGATGTTCACTTCATCCTCTTTTCAAACGCACAGTTTGGTCATGCTTCACATCATTAGCCGAATTGATCCGTCCATCAAAGTATATTTTTTGAATACCGGCTATCTGTTTCCAGAAACGGTTGCCTTCAAAGATGCCGTCGGGGAGAAGTTTGGTCTCGAAGTAATAGACGTGAAACCCAACACGCCCAAGGATTTGCAGCGCGATGCAAGTGGCATGCTCATGTACACATCTGATCCTGATCACTGCTGCTACTTAAACAAAACTCAACCCATGGAGCCTATACTTGCATCCCATGACGTCTGGATAAATGGGGTTCGTGGAGATCAGAGCGCGGTGAGGAAAGCCATGCGAGTAGAGCAACCGGCACCCTTCAATACCATCCGCTTTCATCCGATGCTCGATTGGACCAACAAAGATATTTTCGCCTACATCAAGGAGTATGACCTGCCAAGACATCCTTTAGATGCTAAAGGATATGCGAGCATAGGTTGTGAGCCGTGTACTAGAAAGTTGGATTTGGATATGCAGGAGAGAGAGGCACGCTGGTATGGACTGAACAAGGTGGAATGTGGCCTTCATACAGATTTAATAAGTAAATAGATGAAGATACTAATAACAGGGGGAGCCGGGTATGTGGGTACGAAATTGACCAAAGCACTCGTGCAATTAAAAGAAGTGGACGAAATCAGAATTTATGATAACCTCAGCCACGGCCATTTCAATTTCTTCCTAGGAGCAAAATACCCGAATCCCGAGAAGATCAGGTACATTCAGGCAGACATCCTGGATTCCAGGCAGCTGAAGAAAAGTCTGAAAGAAGTAGATGTCATTGTTCATCTGGCGGCTAAAGTCACCACTCCCTTCGCAAATGCCGATTCTCATTTCTACGAGCAGGTAAACCACTGGGGCACGGCTGAAGTGGTCTATGCGGCTGAAGAAGTGGGGGTAGAAAAGATCGTCTATCTGAGCAGTACATCAGTCTATGGAGCCAGCTCAGATACGGCTGATGAAACGACTTTGCCCGTACCAAGGACTTTTTATGGTATATCCAAAATGCGTGGCGAGGAGCACGTGATGCGCTTTGCAGACAAGCACGAGGGGTTGGTCATGAGAGCAGGAAATGTCTATGGCTTTTCAAAAAGCATGCGCTTTGATGCGGTGATCAATCGATTCATGTACGATGCGAACTTCGCCAACCGCATCAAAATCAATGGATCGGGTAAGCAATCAAGAGCATTCATTCAGGTGGATTATCTGGTAGACTCGCTCACCAAATCAGTGACACAAAAGGTTCCATCGGGCATGTATAACCTGGTGGATAAAAACCTCCAAATCTTTGATATTGTGGATGTGCTAAAGGAAATGTATCCTTCCCTTGAGTTTCTATTTTCTAACCAACATATGAATCTTAGAGAATTGAAAGTAAGCCGAGAGTCCCAGCTTTATTCCTACATTGAGCGGTATGAGCCTAAGGAGCTCAAAATGGAGCTCATAGAACTCCAAAAGAAATTTTCTTTTTGAACGAAATATGTAAAATTACGTATTATTTTGTGTAATTTTACTGGCATGGAATATAAAGACAGAAATGATGATCCTTTGAGCGCGAGTATGGTCAATGAAGCCGCAGTAGAGTACGGCATGACCAAGCAAGAGATGGCCACCCTATTGGGTGTATCCGAGAAGACCTACTACAATCTCATGAAATCCCCTACTCTCGATGCACATCAGGGCGATAGGTTCAGCTATATGCACAGCATTCTCGAAGAAGGTAAGCACACCTTCAATGGTTTATCAAACTTCAAAGACTGGCTTCACACCGAGCAATCGACCTTTGGTGGTGCCACTCCTCTTCAGAAAATGTCTTCGCTCGTGGGGGCACAGGAAGTACTGGCCGAGATGACCAAAATCAAGCACGGTATTTTCGCGTGATTGTCTACCGTATTTGCCACCCCGATTATGCGCATGATCTTTCGGGCTATGGCTCGTCGATCAATGGTGCCCGATGGAACGAACGAGGCTTCCCCGTCCTTTACACGGCAACTACCTCCTCACTGGCGATACTGGAATTTTTGGTACATATCCGAGGTATAAAAGGAAACATTTCTTACAAATTGCTCACCATCGACACCCACTCGGCTGATGTGATTGAGCCATCGGGCATTCCTAAGCAATGGGTGGATGACCTAAAGCATACGCAGGGGATCGGTACGAAATGGCTCAAATCAAAGGTTTCTGTCGGTCTAAAAGTACCTTCTGCACACAACCCGCTAGAGAGCAACATTCTATGGAATCCTCGTCATCCCGGATTTAACCCACAAATAGTCCGATCGGATTATTATTGGTATGATGGTCGATTAATATTGCAAACGTGACCCACCCACCGCTTTCGCTTCCACCGATACATCCGAGAATTGAGACCAAGGATGGGGAAGATTTCATTTTTGATCCCATTCGAAAAAAATTCCTGCTCCTCACACCTGAGGAATGGGTTCGCCAACACTTTGTGCATTTACTGAGGGAGCACCTTGGGTATCCTTCGGGACTGTTTCGGCTAGAAAAGCAACATACGTACTCAGGGGCACTCAAGCGCACGGACATTACCGTTCTTGATAAGTTGGGCAATGCCTTCCTGCTGGTGGAGTGCAAGGCATATGATGTGGTGGTTAATGAAGCTACGCTCAAGCAAATTGCTACTTACAACAAGACACTGAAGGCCAAGTACATCGCAGTGACAAATGGGCTAAAGCACTTTGTATGGCGATATGAGAAGGAAAAGTACGAGCAGCTAAATGACTTCCCGTACTACGCTGGCTGAAGCAACACCTTCCAGGCTGTCATTACTTCGCCGCAATCCAGGTAGTCTCCTGCCAATTTGTGAAGTTCCTCGTTGATTTGATCCGGGTCTCCTTCGAGCCCTGCAAGGATGGCTTGTACCTCTGGTTCTTTACCGAATATTTCAATTTCCTGTTCATTGGGCAAAGTTTCCACATTGCCCAATTTCCCCAAATGATTGCCTGTGAGGAAATGACTTTCCCGGACGCTTCTGGGGAGCTGATCCACTCCGATTCCCTTGGTGGTTAATGGTTTTACTACCTCAAACAATCCCGCATTTGCACGCGTGTACCAATCCCCTCCCATTCGAGCCACCTGATCTATTTTGATCGGATCGATTCGTCCGTCATCATTGAGAATGTCTTCAGAAACATGCATCAATTGCACTTCGCAAATAATCAAATTTCCTGCGCCCCCTTTATCGCCGAGTTCTTTTACCTCCACCACCTTGCACTCAATAGAAACTGGTGATTCGGCCACTCTGGGTGGTTTCACTTTCTCAGATTTTACCTTGGTTAGACCGGCTTTTATAAACTCATCCACCCCTTTTTCATACT
>CAYORY010000098.1:0-7595 GCA_964406435.1 uncultured Roseivirgaceae bacterium
CTTCCAAAACTTTACGGTTGGGGTTATCAGCCCGGCCGTAGGCAAAACCGCCATCATAAGTGCCATCCGGATTTCTGTGATAAGTAGAAGAAAAATAGAGAGGAGTAGATACCGGCTGAGCTGCCTCTATTTTATCAAGAACACTTTTTATCGCTTTGGTTTCGAATTTTCGCATTGGTTTATCTTTTTACGGGCTCGATGAGATCAATCTTGTTTCCATATAAATCAGCTATCACCGCCACAGTGCCATATTCCTCGACAGAAGGTTCTCGGAGTACTTTCACTCCACGATCCACATAATGGCCGAAATCTTTGTGAAAATTATCGGTATGTAGAAATAGAAACACACGTCCTCCGGTTTGATTCCCAATTGCCCGTTCTTGCTCCTCTCCTACTGCCTTTGCCAACAACAGGCAACATTGCCCACCCGTTGGTTGCACCCTTACCCAGCGCTTTGTGTCTGACATCCTTGTGTCTTCTACCAATTCGAAATTGAGTACCTGAGTAAAGAAGTCAATGGCTTCATCATACTCCCGAACCACGAGCGTAATTTGGAAAAGGGATTGCTTCATTTGACCAATACGTGTACGTCGAGTTCATTCATGGTCTTTATTTCCGTCATGAATTGATCGGTCAGATCTACCGAGAATTTCCTGCTGAGCATTTCCAATTGAATAGCTCGGTCTTCGTGCGCTCCCAGCACGCTCAATTTTAAGGCGCATTTCCCTGGATAAGTGGATGCAATGCGCTCAATTTCATCGACGATTATTTCATTTACATCCTTTAGTCTCATCCTCACTTCAAGGCCTTTGGTCATCTTTTCTCTGATCTCACTCAAGTGCTCTATGTTGTGAATTTTGAATTCCAATTCCTCGCTGTTCCATCGCGTTTGAACCGAGCCTGTCAGGTATAAAAACCATCCCGGCTCGAGCATTGGCTTGAACTGGAGGTATTCTTTTGAGAAAAGATAGAACGTGTAGTTGTCGTTGAAATCCTCGAGGGTGAACTGGCCAAAAGGATTTCCTTTCTTAGAAGTTCGGTGCTGCACGTTGCTGATGATTCCTCCGATTTTCATCTCCCTTCCACGTTGCAACTCCTTCAAATCGCCCAATGTGGCATTGCACAAATGCCTCATCTCAAACTTATACTGATCTAAGGGATGCCCGGTGATGTAGAGCCCCACCATCTCCTTTTCAATATTCAATTTTTCAATATCCCCATACGGCTCGATGCGCCCAATTCTCGGCCTGGTGAGCACCTCCGTGCCTCCGCCTCCAAAAAGCGAGGCTTGCGAGCTATTCGCCTCTTCTTGCATTTTATTGGCATAACGAATCGCCTTCTCGGTCAGGGACTGCCCCTCCTCATCAGGGTCTACATATTGCCTGCGGTGGTACTCCGGGAAGCAATCAAATGCTCCGGCTTTGGCAAGGCTTTCAAAGGATTTCTTGTTCACCGCCCGGAGATTCACTCTAGAAGCAAAATCAAAGAAGTCGTTGAACGGGCCATTCTCATCCCGCTCCTCTATGATCGCCCTGGTTGCTGACTCGCCGGTTCCTTTTATGGCACCCAGACCGAATCGGATTTCACCCTTTTTATTCACCATGAAGTTGATGTCGGATTCATTCACATCCGGCCCAAGCACTGGTGAATTAATGTTTCGACACTCTTCCATGAAGAAGCTCACCTTATCCGCATTCGACAAGTTATGAGTAAGCAGAGACGCCATGAACTCTGCCGGATAGTGCGCTTTCAAATACCCTGTTTGGTACGCCAAAACTGCGTAACAAGTACTGTGCGATTTATTGAATGCATAAGCTGCAAATGCCTCCCAATCCTTCCAGATTTTTTCAAGCTTATCCTCAGGGTGGCCTTTCTCCTTTGCTTGCCCGATGAACTTGGGCTTAAGCTCCATCAGCAGCTTGTAAATCTTTTTACCCATCGCCTTACGCAGCACATCGGCCTCACCTTTGGTGAATCCTGCTAAGCTCTGCGATAGTAGCATCACCTGCTCTTGGTAGACAGTGATGCCATAGGTCTCAGCCAGGTACTCCTCCATTTCGGGAAGGTCATAGGTGATCGGCTCCTTGCCATGCTTTCTGGCAATGAAGTTGGGGATGTACTCCATCGGGCCTGGACGATACAGAGCGTTCATCGCTATCAAATCTTCAAACCTATCTGGCTTCAGAGCCCGCAAGTGCTTCTGCATCCCGGGCGATTCAAACTGGAAGGTTCCGTTCGTTTCTCCTCTTGCAAAAAGCTCGTACGTTTTCGCATCATCGAGTGGTAGCGCGTCTATGTCGATTTTGATACCATGACGCTTTTCTACATTTTCAACAGCTGTCTTTATTATCGAGAGAGTTTTCAGTCCCAAAAAGTCCATCTTCAGCATCCCCGCAGACTCGACTACACTGTTATCAAACTGGGTGAGTAGCAACTCAGAATCTTTTGATTTTGCCACAGGAATGAGCTCAGTCATGTCGCGTGGAGTGATGATCACACCGCAGGCATGAATGCCTGTGTTTCTCAATGATCCTTCGAGCACGACTGCCTGGTTCAGTACCTGACCATGCAAATCCTTCTGCTTCTGGATGCCTTTGAGCTCTGGGATTTCTTCAAACGCCTTTTTGAAATTGGTTCCTGGCCGTTCGGGCACTAGTTTGGCAATGGAGTCTGTTTCGGCCAAGGACAGCTCCATCACACGACCGGCATCTCGAATGGCAGACTTTGGTGCCATGGTTCCGTAGGTAATGATCTGAGCCACTTGGGTGAAGCCGTATTTATCGATCACATACTGGATGACTTTCTCCCGACCTTCATTATCAAAATCAATATCAATATCAGGTAATGAAACCCTGTCAGGATTTAGGAACCGCTCAAAAAGGAGATCGTAAGCTATTGGATCCACATTAGTAATGCCAATACAATACGCCACCACCGAACCAGCGGCTGACCCACGACCCGGCCCTACAACCACACCCATCTCCCTGGCTTTGGAGGTGAAATCCTGAACGATGAGGAAGTAGCCGGGGTATCCAGTGTTTTCAATCGTAGCTAGTTCAAAATCAATCCGTTCTTTGATTTGATCTGAGACCACATCGTATCTCTTTTCCGCTCCGATATAGGTCAGATGCCTTAAGTATGCATTTTCTCCTCGCTTACCACCGTCCTTTTTGTCTTCAGGATTGACGAATTCCTGCGGTATATCGAACTCAGGCAAAAGCACATCTCGCTCCAGAGTGTAATTCTCGCATTTGGAAACAATCTCAGCGACATTTTCAATGGCCTCCGGCAAATCCGTGAAAGCCTCTTTCATTTCGTCCTGAGACTTGAAGTAATATTTGCTGTTTGGCATACCGGGACGGAAGCCCCTTCCCCGACCAATCGGTGTACTCTTTTTCTCGTTTTCCTTGATGCATATCAGCACATCGTGTGCTTCAGATTCACTTTCATCGAGATAGAAAAGCTCATTGGCTGCTACCAGTTTCACATCGTGCTTCTTGGCCAGACTGACCAATACTTGATTGAGGTGATTTTCCTCCTCCAGACCATGTCGGTTGATCTCGATGTAGAAATCCTGACCGAAAATACCCTTCCACCAGAGTAATTCTTCCTCTGCCTGCGTCTCCCCCACATTGAGAATCAGTCTGGGAATTTCGGAGTACAAACCACCACTTAGGGCAATTAATCCCTCACTGTATTTTTCTATGAGAGCTTTATCCACCCTTGGATACAAGCCATACAAGCCTTCCATGTAACCTAGCGAGCTGAGCTTCGATAGATTTTCATAGCCTTTCTTATTCTTGGCGATGAGGACCTGCTGGAACCGTTTGTCGGGGTTGTCTTTGGTGAACTTCGTTTTGGTTCTTTCTTCTGCTACAAAAAGCTCGCACCCTACAATTGGTTTGATCTCGGCCTTATGGGCAGCTCTCACAAATTTGAATGCACCGAACATGTTGCCAAGATCAGTGATTGCCACGGCTGGCATATTGTATTCCTTGGCCTTATCTACGATCCGCTCCACACTAGGTGTGGCTTGCAGGATGGAACACTGGGAATGAACGTGCAAATGGCAGAAACTCGCCGTGATGTCTGCCGCATCGACTTTCTCAGAGCCTATTTTCTCAGATGCTTTTTCTCTGATCCAGGCAAAATTCGCTTCGCTAAGATCGGGAGCTTCATACTCGATAGAAGCCAACTCCGTTTCATCCAGTGCCGGGATAATCCTGCGACGAAGCGTTTCGAAAAAGGCTTTGGCTGTGGCGTCTACATCGTAGGCCGCATCGTGCGCATCCTCGAATGACTCACCAAAGAGTTTTTGGTAGAGTTCATTGAGTCGAGGAGACTTCAGGCCGCCCCCCGGACCACCTGGAAGTTGACAAAATTCCTTGGTGTCGGTGGAGGTGTCGATGTTGGGGAACCCAGCAAGGAGGTTGTCTTTTCCTACTCTCAAATATTCTGCGCCCAGAATATTATTGTCAAACTCAATATTGTGCCCGATAAGGACTCTTGCTCGTGCCACGTCGGCAGAGAATTTGTCCATTACCTCTGCCAAATCTTCCCCAACCTCCAATGCCCGGTCGGTTGAAATTCCGTGAACTTTTTCGGCATTGTAAGGAATGGTGAATCCCTGTGGCTTTATGATGTGATTGCCGGTGGAGATGAGCTTCCCCTGGGCATCATGAAGCTGCCAGGCCAGCTGCACCAGCCTCGGCCAGTTGTCCAGATCCTCGACAGGGGCGGTTTTGTTATGGGGGAGTCCGGTCGTTTCCGTGTCGAAAATCAAGTACATGTATCGCTGCGATTTGGTGGTTTAAGGATGTGAAAAATTGAGATCAACAAAGTAAATCATTACCGTGATTCTGACCCTTGTAATTCCTCGATTGTGGAAAAGTTGTTGAGGGCTTTCATCCTTGCTTTGAGAAAAAAGTGGGGTAATGGACTGTTAGAATTGCTTGGAAAAATAGTCCAAAAGGTCAACCATGCTTAAGCTTCAAAACCAAAATGGTAGACGTAAGAATAAGCGTGACGGCATTGGCCAGAATCAGAGGCAAGTCTACTATCATGATTCCATAGACCAGCCAAAGTGCAATGCCGGCATTAAAAAGCACATACATTCCTAAAGAAATGCCGTCGGTGTTCTTGGTGCGAATAATCTGAATAGCCTGAGGGGCAAAAGAGAGTGTGGTGAGCAGAGCAGCTAAAATTCCGATGTATTGCAAGATGATCAGATTGAGCAACCAAGATAAAAGGATTTTGCTGAGGTTTACTCCTCCACAGATCGCATATTTCTGTTCATTTTTTACTTGCCAATGACAATTTGTAGTATCATTTGATAACTTGGCACATGAATACTTTACCAACTTAAGCTATGAGTACAAAAATAATTTACCTGAAATTGAAAGGTGCCAAGCCCACCTACGAACTACAATGGAGTTATGATCAAAGAACCTGGGCCAAAGTGGAGCCTTCCTCTCCTTCTACAGAAGTACAGCCTGGTGATGAGGTAGACTGGGAAGCAGATGAAAGCATTGCCAAAATGAAGATAAAGTTCAAGAAGGGAAATATTATTCCGAACGGGAACATAAGTGGGAATGATAGCAAAAAGCCGATAGGAAGAGTGAGCACTGGGGCGAAGAAAGGAATCTCAGACTCTTACACCATAACTGTGAAGCCCGCAGATGGCGGACCTGCGGGGCAATATGATCCTGATTTGAAGATACCCACAGGTCAGGAAATATGAAATATTCGTGTAGAATCCTTGGAATCATCTTAATGATGATTCCTTTTTTTTCTCCGGCCCAGGTGCAGTCCAAGGCGGATAGCCTTAGGGAATTGATTTCAGAAGAGGCTGATTTGAATAAAAGGAGCGACCTTCTTTTCACCTTTCTTCTGAATGAACAAAATAGAGATACTATTATAAAATATTCCCTTCTGCACATCGAAATCCTCACGCAACTAAAAACGAAGAAGAGACTTTCTGGAGCTTATGGTGAATTGGCAATGGCTTACTCCCAAAAAGGAATGATTAGAGAAGCGGTTGAGAGTTTTCACAAAAGTTTAGAAACTGCCATTACCCCTATAGATATTGGAACAGCACATGGAAATTTGGCATCTGCCTATCAAGGCAATAACGATTTTGAGCGAGCAAAATATCATTACAATAAGGCGATAACAATTTTTCGCGAAATAGAAGACAATCTAAGGTTAGGCTCCTCGCTAGTCTCACTCGGTTACTTACTTTACTTAAATGAGGATTATAAGGAATCAATAATTCCATTGGAAGAATCTGTGAAAATCTTTACGGATACAGCTATCTCCTACAATGACTACTACTGGTCATATGCTGCCGGAAATCTCGCATTATCAGAAGCTCGAAACATGGATTTAGAAATTAGTGAGCAGCGGATAGATACCGTAATTCAGGTTTTAGAAAAATACCAAGATGAATATGCCATATCCGATTACAGAGTTCAGATGGGTATCATCTATTTTGAAAATGGACTCTATGATAAGGCTATGTCCTCAGCACTGGAAGGAGTCAGGCTTGCCGAAAAGAATGATTTCAGAAAGTATAAGAAAGATGGATATGAATTATTGGCCAAGCTCCATCAGCAAAATGGGGATTTTGAGGCGGCTTTTGATGCCTACACCAAATTCACTGTCAATAAAGACAGTCTATCAAATGCCGATCTGATAAGGCAATTGGCCAACCAACGAACAGAATTTGAGGTTGGGCAAAAGCAGATAGAGGTAGATCTTCTAACGGCAGAAAAGAAAACTCAGCGTGTGATTCTCTTTGCCACAGCTGGTTTCGCTTTGATTCTTCTGGTGCTTGCGGCCATCATATATAAGTACTACCGAAACAAAAACAGAGTGAATAAAATCCTAGCCGAACAACGCGATGAGTTAGAGAGGCTGAATGGAACCAAGGACAAATTTTTCTCCATCATTTCCCATGACCTTAGAGGGCCAGTTGCTTCCTTTCATGGCGTGAGCCGCCTGATAAAATACTTTGTGGAGTCTAAAGCAACCGATCAGCTTATCGAAATAGCTGATGAAATGGATAAATCCGTGGAGAGGCTTTCCAGCCTTCTTGACAATCTACTCAACTGGGCCATGCAGCAGCAAGGGCATGTCTCCAACGTTCCAGAAAAACTGAACCTCCAGGAACTAGCTGACGAACAAGTTGGCACATTGGCCAACATGGCAAAAGGGAAGAAAATAGAGATGCGCTCCGAAATCCATCAACCAATTCAGCTTTGGTGTGACAAGAACACTACAATGACTATCCTAAGGAACCTGTTGAATAATGCCTTAAAATTTACTCCGGAGGGCGGTTCTGTGTTGATAAAAGGTGCAGAAGTGGATGGCATGGGTGAAATAAGAATCGTTGATTCGGGTGTTGGAATGCCTGAGGACAAGGTGAAAAAACTGTTTCAGCTCCAAGACAAAAAGAGTACCTACGGCACCTCTGGTGAAAAAGGTTTGGGACTTGGCCTACAGCTAGTTCATGAGTTTATCGAAATGAATAACGGCTCCATTCATGTAGAAAGCCAAGAAGGAAAAGGAACTGAATTCATCATTCGACTTCCACT
>CAYORY010000099.1:0-7585 GCA_964406435.1 uncultured Roseivirgaceae bacterium
TGAATCCATTTTGAAAATAGGGGAATCGCAGGCTTTCTTTGTAATATTGATTGTGCGCGCGACCCGAAATCAAATATCCATTTTTTTAGTGATTCTGATAACAGCAGGATGTTACAGACCTCCAGAGTTTTCGGAGGTTCCGCTTATTGGTTTTGCTAAACTGCAGCTTACGGATACTGCCACCTTGGTGCTAGAGTTTGATGTACGGGATGGGGATGGTGACATTGGTCTGCAGTCTGAGAATGATGATCCGGATGATTCTTTTGTTCCTTACCATCCCATAAGTTGGATTTATGACAGTCGTGGTGAATTGGTCACCTTGAACTCTACCAACCACACAGGGCCGTTTTTCGAGCAACCAGTTGCTAGATTTGATGCTTTTGCGGATTTGCTAAAATTCGATGCGGAGGATACAGTTCAGTTTGATCAGCGTGTTACTGACTTTAGGGCCTATTTCAACGTTGGCTCAAGGCTAAGTTTTTCTGATGAAGACACCAGAGGAGATGGTGGATATGATTGCGAAGAGTATGAAATAGTGGAAAGGTTTGAGATAGATAGAGACACCATTCCTATTGTCATTGACGATGAAACATTTGAGTTTTATAACGATGAATTGGTTTCTATTCAGGATACAGTTTTTGTGAATCGCAATCCCTTTCATTTCAATATTTATATTGATCTGTTAGTGAAGCAGGGTGACGATTATATTCCATTTGAGTTTGATGAATGTGATCCGGGGTACACGGCAAGGTTCCCGGTTTTCAAAAGTAGCTCGATCGGAAGGCCTCTCGATGGATCCATTGAGTATGCCTTTTTCTCTACCCAGTTTGATACCGAAACTAGTTTCTTGCTTACCCAGACGTTACGTCTTAGGTATTACATCTACGACCGTGCATTAAACCAAAGCAACGTGGTGACTACACCTGATTTTAGGATTCTGGACCTACGACAAAGCCCCTTGATTGGGGAAGGTAATTAATACCTGTTTGGCTCTGCCTCGCTCATCAGATTATATACGCGCTCGAATATATCCTCGGCATTTGGTTTGGAAAAATAGTCTCCGTCTGTGCCGTATGGAGGGCGATGATCTTTTCCGCAAATGGTCACGGGCTTAGAGTCTAGCAGGTAGTAGCCATTGTCTCGCTCAAGTATCTGCTGCATGATGAAACCCGAAGCTCCGCCTTGCACGTCTTCATCCACTATAACAAGACGGCTTGTTTTACTAAGAGAATCTTTAATCACTCCATGAAGGTCAAAGGGGAGCAAAGTTTGGACGTCAAGTACCTCCGCATCTATGCCGATTTCCTGCAGTTGTTCAGCGGCTTCTATTGCTATACGACATGTAGATCCATAGGTGACGATCGTCACGTCTGATCCGCTTCTTAAAATATCAGGTTTCCCCAGCGGCACAGTAAATTCAGAAAGATTGTCTGGAATGCGTTCCTTCAGTCTGTATCCGTTCAAGGATTCAATGACGATGGCAGGATCGCACGATTTCATCAATGTATTATAAAATCCGGCTGCCTGGGTCATATTTCTTGGCACCAAAACGTACATGCCTCTTAGGGAGTTGAGGATCATGCCCATAGGCGATCCTGAGTGCCAGACACCTTCCAATCTGTGCCCTCTCGTCCGAACGATAAGCGGGGCACTTTGGCCACCAAAGGTTCGATAATGCAAGGTGGCCAGATCGTCAGAAAGGGTTTGGATAGCATACAGGAGGTAATCCAGATACTGGATTTCTACAATAGGCCGCAAACCACGCATGGCCGCACCAATTCCCTGACCCACTATTGTGGTCTCGCGGATTCCGGTATCAGTGACTCTCAGTTGGCCATATTTTTCTTGCAATCCGGCAAAACCTTGGTTCACGTCTCCGATTTTTCCCACATCTTCTCCAATGGCAAAGAACTCTGGAATTTCGCTCAAGAGATTATCAAAGCACGCCTGAAGCACTTCACGGCCATCTACTACTGTGGAGGAATCTGAATACTGGGCAGGGATTTCTTCTACTTTTAGAGCGCTGGATGCGGATTCGTTGTAGAGCTTGGAGCTGTACTCAACCTGATATTTTTGATTGGTTTGATCAAGCCACTTCTTTATCTCATCAAAATCAGAAATGTTTTCCGGGCTCACCGCCCGCAGCGAGTGTCTCACAGCTTTGAGGACGTCAGCCTTCAGTGGGTTCGTTTCCTTCTTTAGGTTATTTACGATCGAAACCACTGTTGGATGATCGATTGATTCGAGACGGCTAATGGCTTGATTTACGTCGGTTTTGATAGAACTGAGGTAGTCTTTCCAAGCGGCGTTTCGAGCATCCTTGGCTTTTGTCTTTGCCTCTTCTTCTAATTTTTCAAGTTGAGCTTCTGAAACAATGTTTTCCGAGAGCATCCATTCTCTCATTTTTTTGAGGCAGTCATGATCCGCCTCCCATTCGAGCCGCTCTTTTGATTTATATCGCTCATGGGAGCCGGAGGTGGAATGCCCCTGAGGCTGGGTTAACTCAGTCACGTGAATGAGGCAGGGTACATGCTCTGTTCTGGCAAGGTGAGCAGCCTTTCGATAGACATCAAGCAATGCAGGAAAATCCCATCCATTTACCCGGAATATCTCGTATCCGGGTTCATTCTTGGTGCGCTGTAAGCCTGAAAGAAATTTTGAGATACTCTTTTTGGTGGTGTGATAGCCCTGAGGCACGGAGATACCGTACCCATCGTCCCACACGGACATGACCATAGGGATCTGTAAAACCCCGGCAGCATTGATCGCTTCAAAAAAGTGACCTTCAGAGGTGGAGGCATTGCCTATGGTACCAAAGGCCACTTCATTTCCATTGATTGAAAAATCCTTTTTATTGACTAATTCTGGATTATTTCTATACAGCTTAGAGGCATAGGCGAGCCCGACCAATCTTGGCATTTGCCCTCCTGTGCAGGAAATGTCGGCGCTCGAATTCTTCTGATTGGTTTGTGTAAGCCAGTTACCATTTTCGTCTACCCATCTGGTGGCAAAATGACCATTCATCATCCGCCCGGCAGAGGCGGGCTCAGCCGCTACATCGGTGTGGGCATAAAGTTGGGCAAAGAATTCTTTAGAACTGTGCTGACCAATGGCCATCATAAACGTCTGGTCACGATAATACCCCGATCGCCAATCCCCGTCTTCGAACACATGTGCCATGGCCAACTGTGGCAACTCCTTACCATCTCCGAATATTCCAAATTTGGCCTTCCCCATGAAGACCTCCTTGCGCCCTATCAGACTTATTTCACGGCTTTCTACGGCTAAGCTGTAGTCAGCGAGAATCTGTTTTTTTGTGAGCGGAAGTTCACCTGTAGTTTGGATCGTCTCTGCAGCCATTCAATAATTGTAAGGGGGAGCCAAGATCGGCATGGCGAATTTAATAAAAATGGCGTGAAATCCGAAGTAATTGAGCGGAACAAACTTTGCCTGAGGTCGGGTATTTCATTGATTGACCAAATAATATTCTGAATAGACGAATGATGCGCAAGAATGTACTATTTCTTGAATCAAATTCACTTCTTCATTTCGAATTTTGGGGGCATGAATTTTCATCTAAGCAAACTGGTAACTTTGAGCCCATTTTAAAACGGTTTAACTATGGTTATCGGGGTTCCCAAAGAAATAAAAAACAATGAGAATCGTGTATCCACCACACCTTCCGGAGTGATGGAGCTTAAGAAGCATGGACACGAGGTGTATGTACAAGCTACAGCAGGTGAAGGAAGTGGATTTACAGACGAGATGTATGCCGAAGCTGGAGCCAAAATTCTCCCGACGATAGAGGAGGTATACGGAATGGCTGAGATGATCATTAAAGTAAAGGAGCCTATTGAGGCAGAGTACAAATTGATCAAAAGGGATCAATTGGTTTTCACGTATTTCCACTTTGCTTCATATGAGCCATTGACGAATGCGATGATTGATAGTGGGGCCGTGTGCCTGGCTTATGAGACTGTAGAAAAGAAGGATCGCTCCTTGCCATTATTGGTGCCTATGTCTGAAGTGGCGGGAAGAATGGCTGTGCAGGAAGGGGCTAAATACCTCGAAAAACCTCTCAAGGGCCGAGGTATCCTACTAGGTGGCGTGCCCGGTGTAAGGCCAGCCAAAGTGCTGATCCTTGGTGGGGGAGTGGTCGGAACCAACGCTGCTAAAATGGCCGCAGGAATGGGAGCGGATGTGACCATCATGGATTTGAGTCTGCCTAGGCTCAGGTACCTCGATGATGTGATGCCTGCCAACGTCAACACCTTCATGAGTAGCGAATACAACATTCGGGAATTGATTCCCACGCATGATTTGATCATTGGTGCTGTGCTGATACCGGGTGCCAAGGCGCCTCATTTGATCACCCGAGATATGCTGAAGGAAATGGCCCCAGGAACGGTGCTCGTGGATGTGGCCGTGGATCAGGGGGGATGTATCGAAACGTGCAGGCCGACGACTCACGCCGATCCAACGTTCATCATTGATGATGTGGTGCACTACTGTGTGGCTAATATGCCGGGTGCTGTGCCATACACTTCGACTTTGGCTCTTACCAATGCCACCCTTCCTTATGCCATTCAGCTTGCCAACAAAGGGTGGAAAAAGGCGTGTCAGGAGAATGAGGAATTGAAATTGGGCCTCAACATTATTGACGGAAAAGTGGTGTATAAAGGCGTTTCTGACGCATTTGGTCTACCGTACACTGACGTACAGGAGTTTCTTTAATCCTTTCTGCTAGAGCTTTTTGATAAAGTCCTTGATCATTTCAAGGACTTTTTCTTTGCCCAGATCATTGTGAGGTTCATGATAGACACCCACCAAAGGATGCCATTCTATTTGTGGATGGATTTCCGTAAACCTCCTGGTGGCGTGGAAACTGACCAACCGATCGGCATCACCATGATACACTAAGCCTGGAAGGTTAATTTCCTTATTATCCCGTATAGCCACTCGACCATTGCTTGTGAGTTCAAGGAAAAGTTTGACGGAAATCCTATTATGTATCAAAGGATCCGATTGGTATTTCTCGAGCTCTTCAGGAATTCGACTAATGGCTTCTATTTCTAATTCATTGCTCTGGGTTAGGGACGGGTATATTTTTCCCATAAAATTAGCAAGGCTCACTTTCCATGTCGGGGGCTCAAAGGCCACTTCATAGAAAGGTGAAGAAAGAATAAACCCGCTGAGTTCAGAGCCTATATTTTGGAGCATATAGCCCGTCACCAAATTTCCTCCCATGCTATGCCCGTAGAGTACCATGGGCACGTCGATGTACTGTAGCCTGGAGTATTTCAGGAGCTCTTCAATATCTGAGAGCATGTGGCCGTAGCTTTTGGTATGTCCTCTTTTCCCTGCTGATAGCCCATGCCCTCTATTGTCTAGGGCAAGTACAGCAATGTTTTCACGGTTCAGCGATTGGGCCATTTCATCATACCGACCTCCGTGCTCCCCAAGGCCATGAATGAGGCACAAAACATGAGAAGGATGCTCCATTTTCCAATGATGAATATGGAGACGTATCCCATCCTTGGAAAGTATAAAATCATTTTCTGCTGCCATTCTATGTCGGGGTTTATATCTTAGGGTTGATTAATAGACAACACCCAAAGCTAGTATGAAGAAAAAGCCGAACCCAATAATCCATTCCTTTCCGGTTCAGCTAATTTTCACGCATTTCAGAAGAAATATTGCACTGTTGGCGATTTGGCTTGTTTTGCTTTCGGCTATGCTGGGCAATATTGGTCACGTCTATGGCATTCATTATTTGTTTCTTGATCCTGAATATTTAGGGGCTGTTAATTTCTGGAGCTTTTTCCTTGTAGGTGTCACTTTTGGCCAACTCACGATGGCCTTTCATATAGCGAGTTACATACTTGACAGTCACAGGTTTACTTTTCTGGGTGCGCTCAAACGTCCTTTTGCGCTTTTCGCACTCAACAACAGCCTGATACCTTTTTTAATTTTCACGGCATATGTTGTTTTGGTTATTCGCTTTCAGCTCAATACTGAACTACAAACCAATTGGTCTGCTTTAAATAATGTGTTAGGACTTATTTCCGGAGTAATTATCATTCTTATTATTTCATTCACCTATTTCAAATTTACCAATAGGGATATTTTCAAAGAGGTGGCTCAAGATGTGGACAAACGCTTGAGAAAATCGGGCCTGTCTCGTGAGCGAATGATGAAGCGGCTTGCAGAATCGAAGCGTCAGCAGTTGAAATTCACGGTACACAATTACATTGATCTTTCGTTGGGGATTAGAAAGACGGATCAGTCGGAGGCTCGCTACAGCAAGGAAGAGATTCTTAGAGTTTTCGACCAGAATCATATTAACTCGGTGCTCATTGGACTTTCGTTAATTATTGCCTTGGTGCTGATGGGAGGATTTATAGATAATCCTGTGTTGCAGATTCCAGCTGGTGCCAGTTCAATGCTGGCATTGACCATTGGGGTCATTCTACTTGGATCCGTGTCTTATTGGTTTCGTGGCTGGGGGCTGCCTTTCGTTTTGGCGCTCTTTTTCTTGGTGAATTTTGGAGTGAAGGAGGGACTTGGTGCCACTGTGCGGGTCGCCAAAGGATTGGACTATGAAACGACCCCCGCCTACTATCACCTGGATTCTTTGCGGGCTATGAATGGGCCGGATGAGTTCAATCAGGATGTGCACGATGTGATCCATTCGCTGGAAAACTGGAAAAGGCGTCAAAAAGCAGAAAAGCCGAAAATGATGCTGATAGCAGTGAGCGGAGGAGGTCAGCGATCAGCGCTATGGACGCTCAACGTCCTACAAAGCCTGGATACCGCACTTCAAGGTGGCGTGATGCAAAAATCCACACTGATTTCCGGTGCTTCAGGAGGTATGATAGGGGCTGCATATTACCGGGAATTGTATCTACGGTCTTTGGCAAATGACTCTTTGCTTCGAAATGACCCTGCACATTTGCAATCCATAGCCAAAGACAATCTGAATCCTGTGATTTTTAGTTTGTTGGTGAATGATTCGTTCATGTCGTTCAGGGAGTTTGAGTACGCCGGCAAAACCTACAAGAAAGATCGAGGGTATTCCTTCGAAAGAAATCTCAATCAAAATATAGGAGATGTCCTCAATAAGAAGCTATCTGATTATCGAGTCCCTGAAGAGGAGGGGCTGATTCCTACTATGCTACTCTCTCCGACAATTGCCAATGATGGCAGAAAACTTTATGTGACTTCCCGGCCTTTCTCCTTTATGAATACCAGTGGGAATGGAGACAACAGCCAAATGCGCGGGGTGGATTTTTATCGTCTTTTCGAGAAGCAGGATGCTCAGGATTTGAGTTTTATGTCGGCACTGAGGATGTCGGCATCCTTCCCCTATATCACACCGACTATTAGCCTGCCTTCCAAACCTCGAATGGAAATCATGGACGCTGGTATTGCAGATAATTTTGGGGTCAGTGATGCCCTGCGATTTCTTTATGTTTTCCGAAAATGGATAAAGGAAAACACGTCGGGGGTAGTATTGGTGCAGATCAGGGACAATGAGACGAACGAACGAATACAATCTCGCCGCATACCATCCATAGTGGATCGA
>CAYORY010000100.1:0-7572 GCA_964406435.1 uncultured Roseivirgaceae bacterium
TATCCCCGTGCTGGCACGAACATGCCACTCGTGTCTCTGCCGTCAGACAGGCACAAGGCCGGGAGACCACTCTCTATCACAACAACTCCAACACATTTTCAGGCGGTCTTCCCAAGATCGCGCTTTTTCCTTCCACCACAATCGGTCGCTCTATCAGTTTGGGATGAGCGATCATGGCATCAATCCATTCTTCGTCGGAGAGAATCTTGCCTTTATAGAGTTCTTTGTACTCAGCCTCTCCTTTTCGGATCAAGTCAGCAGGTTTTACCCCCAGCGTTTTGATCAGGTTGGTCAGTTCAGCTTTTGAGGGTGGTGTTTTCAAATACTCTATGATCTCAGGCTTCTGTCCTCGGTCTTCTATCAGTTGTAAAGTTTCCCTACTTTTTCGGCATCTGGGATTATGATAGATTTTCATGTGTTCGATTCAAAATTAAAAGTATATGCGGATTGGTGTGATGGATGTCTAGTTGACCCGTCCTTCGCACTCCTCAAGTCTAGTTTTAAGATAAGCTGCTTCTGCTTCTGCCGCATGGGTATTTGCTAACTCCATTTGAAGTTGCTCTTGATTTTTCAATTGAAAACTTTTTAACTCACTGAGTTCCCGCTCTAACTGATATGCCATTTGCGATTGAATTTGGGCATACACAATGAAAAAAACTGAAACGAGGATAGCAATAAGGTTCAGTACCATTTGCCATTTCATAAGAAGAGTATTTAACAGCCATCTATCAATCAGATATGTTGCAGAAAATAAGATAATAGCCATAGATTGGGCCTCATCTTGTCTGAACAGAATCAAAAATATAACAATCGCATTGACGGCAGATTTCAATAGTTTCCATAACGCAAATCCCCCGTTGCTCTTTGCGTAAAGCCTAGAAACATAAAACCCAACATAGATGACTGAAAAAACATATACTAGTGTATCAGTCATTTGAAAACGACCACTAGGCATAAACAGTATAACAATCATGGATATCCATAAGATGTGGAAGTGTTTTTTGACTCCACCGCTCAAGAACTCAATTATTCTTTTACTAAGCATATTTCAAAAATAAACCTTTCTAGTCAAGTCCGTCCCATTCCTTCTCTCTACCTTTGTATCCCGTAACAACACAAAAGAATGGCCAAAAAAGCTAAGTACATCTTTGTTACGGGCGGGGTAACTTCTTCCCTGGGAAAAGGCATCATCGCTGCATCCCTTGGTAAACTTCTTCAAGCAAGGGGCTTATCAGTAACCATCCAAAAATTCGATCCCTACATCAACGTAGACCCGGGCACACTCAACCCATATGAGCACGGTGAATGCTACGTGACCGAAGATGGAGCCGAGACCGATCTAGACCTTGGCCACTACGAACGATTCTTAGACATCAATACCTCACAGGACAACAACGTCACCACCGGGCGCATATACTACGATGTGATTACTAAAGAAAGAGCCGGTGAATATCTGGGCAAAACTGTACAGGTGATTCCGCACATCACGGACGAGATCAAGAACAATATGTTCCGATTAGGCGAAACGGGCAAATACGACATTGTGATCACAGAAATTGGAGGATGTGTCGGCGACATTGAGTCCCTGCCATTCATTGAGGCCGTTCGACAGGCCCGCTTTGAATTAGGTGCCTCTAACTGTGTCTCCATCCACTTGACGCTGATTCCTTATTTGGCTGCTGCAGGAGAGTTGAAAACCAAGCCAACGCAGCACTCAGTGAAAGAATTACTTGAGGCTGGGATTCAGCCGGATATTCTGGTTTGTCGAGCAGAGAAAGCCATCAATATGGAGATTCGGAAGAAACTCGCCCTGTTCTGCAACGTGGCAGTGAACCACGTCATAGAGGCCAGAGATGCGAGCACCATCTACGATGTGCCCATTCTGATGAGAAAAGAGAAGCTGGATGAGCGCGTGCTTTCCAAATTGAAAATTTCGCACAAGAAAGACCCTAAAATCGACGACTGGATCAATTTCCTCTCAAGACTCAAGAACCCAACCGAGGAAGTCACTATAGCAGCGATAGGAAAATATGTAGAGCTAAAGGATGCCTACAAATCTATTTCCGAAGCATTCGTGCATGCCGGAGCGGCCAGTGAGTGTAAGGTGAGGGTGAATTGGCTGCACGCAGAGGACTTCACGAAGGACTCTGTGGAAAAACTAATGCAAGATGTAGATGGGATTTTGGTAGCTCCCGGTTTTGGCGACAGAGGAATTGAGGGGAAAATAGTGGCCGTTCAATATGCTAGAGAAAACAACATTCCTTTCTTTGGAATTTGCCTCGGGCTCCAATGTGCCATGATCGAATTTGCCAGAAATGTACTGGGACTGAAGAAAGCGCATAGCACAGAAATGAACCCAAAGGCAAAGTACAAAGTGATCGACTTGATGGAGAGTCAGAAGAACATTAAAAACAAGGGCGGCACGATGCGTTTGGGTGCATATGAATGCGCCATCACCAAAGGATCAAAAGCGTATCAGGCGTACGGCTCTACCAAAATCACAGAGCGTCATCGCCATAGGTATGAATTTAACAATCAGTATTTAGCTGATTTTGAAAAGGCAGGGATGATGGCCTCTGGAAAAAACCCTGCAACCAATCTGGTAGAGATCATGGAGCTTAGAGACCACCCTTGGTATGTGGCAGCTCAGTACCACCCCGAACTAAAATCAACTGTTTCGAAACCTCACCCGCTTTTCACAGGTTTTGTGAAGGCCGCACTTGCACACAAAAAGCGTTAACATTGCGCTCGAATTTTTAGAAGAATGGATAGAAATCAGATTATAGGCCTGGTACTGATGATGGGATTCATCACCATCTACTTTGCTTTTTTCGCCCCTGAACCGGTAGAACCTGTGGCCCAACCGGCCACCACTGAAACAACGACCACCACACCAGCCGAAGCGACCAACACCGCACAGGCCGTTACGCAGCAGCTATCAGACTCTGCCAGAGCACAAATGAATGAATCGAAATTTGGCGCATTCTCAGTGGCTTCCGTGGGGATCGAAAAGAAGATCGAGGTGAAGAACGAAGACGTGAGGCTCGTCTTCAACTCCAAAGGTGCGGTCATTGAAGAAGCCGAGTTGCTCAAATACAAAGACTGGAAGGGTGAGCCACTCCTGCTGGTAACTCCCACCACCTCCGACCAACATTTCTATGTCGATCACCTGGGCAAAAACATAGACCTCAATGAATTCTACTACGAAACGTCCCAGTCGGTCAAAGCAGATACCACCATCCTCTCGTTTCAGATCACTGTAAACGAATACGCATACGTTCGCTACAACTACTCTATTCCGCCAGCCGGTTTCCAAATTGGCTTGAAAATAGAAACAAAAGGGATGAACGACCTGGTAGGTGAGAAAATCACCTACGCATGGAACCATCAATACAACCGACTAGAAATGGACATGACGGACGCCCGAAGCAGATCCACCATTCGGTACAATCTGATCGGCAATGAAGTGGATTATCTTTCTAATCGGTCCACCGAACTACAAGAGGAAACCTTGGATACGCCAGTGAAGTGGATTGCTTTTAAGCAGAAATTCTTCACTACGGCGGTCATCGCTGAAGACCAATTTAAGTCGGCTTTTGTGACCACACGAGTGAATGAAAATGACACAACGATCGAAAAGGTCGGCGACTTTCAGGCCATTGTTCCCTACGAAAAATTCGTGGCAGGCAACCTGGGAATGACCTACTATTTCGGGCCAAATGATTTCGATATAATGCGAGAAGTCACGCCAGAATTTGAAGAAAACGTGAACATGGGCTGGAGCTTCCTCTCGGGCATCAACAAACATTTCATCCGGCACATATTCACGTTCCTGGAGCGATTCTTTTCCAGCTTCGGAGTGATCATCAGGCTGATGGTGGTTTTCGTGAGGGTCCTGCTCGCCCCGGTCGCGGACAAGTCACACCTCTCCATGGCAAAAATGAGAGTGCTGAAGCCTCAGCTAGACGAGATCAAGGAAAAACACGAGGGAGACATGCAAGCCGCGCAGAAAGAACAGATGGAATTGTATCGAAAAGTGGGAATCAACCCGCTGAGCGGGTGCATTCCCATGGTACTGCAGATGCCGATTCTTTTCTCACTGTTCTACTTTTTTCCTAATCAGATTGCACTAAGACAGGAAGGCTTCCTCTGGGCAAGTGATTTATCGACCTATGATAACGTGCTCAACTTACCCTTCACCATTCCTTTTTATGGTGATCACGTCAGTTTGTTCACGCTACTCATGACCGTCTCCACCATTCTCTATACCTGGTCCAATAGTCAAATAACTACGGTGACCGGCCCCATGAAGACCATGCAGTACCTGATGCCGATCATGTTCTTATTCTTCCTGAACAGCTTCTCCTCAGGTCTTACCTTCTACTACTTCGTGTCTAACATGAGTACGTTTGGCCAGACTTTCCTTTTCAAAAGATTTATCGACGAAGACAAAATCAAGTCGATTCTTGAGGAGAATAAAAAGAAAAATGCCAACAAGAAAAAGTCCACCTTTCAGCTAAAATTGGAAGAGGCCATGAAGGCAAATCAAGAGGCTCAGAAGAAGAAAAAGAAGAAGTAGGCTTATCCACATCAGGATTGTTAATAAAACATTAACAGGTTAAAAGCTCAAGCGTATCGACCTGATTACTAAAAACTTATGACCACTCTGCAATTTGAGTGGTCATTTCTTTTCCACAAGCCCGATTTGTTGGAAGCAGGTTAAATATATTTGTTGACATTTTAGTTCTAAATAAGACTTCAAGAAAATTTTATGGGCAAGATCATAGCAATAGCGAATCAAAAAGGAGGAGTTGGAAAAACGACCACCGCCATCAATTTGGCGGCCAGTTTAGCTGCCCTGGAATTTAAAACGCTGATCGTGGATGCCGACCCACAAGCCAACGCTACCTCGGGTGTAGGACTGGATCCCAAAGCCGTGGAAAATAGCATATACGAGTGCATGGTCGATGGGATTCCTGCCGTGGAGGCCATCAATACCACAGACATCAAATACCTGGACATCCTGCCCTCGCACATTAACCTAGTGGGTGCAGAAGTAGAGATGGTAAGCCTGGAAGCAAGGGAAAATAAAATGGAAGCCGCTTTGGCTCCCATCCGGGAGAATTACGATTTCATAATAATTGATTGTTCACCTTCGCTTGGCCTCATCACCGTGAACGCCCTTACATGTGCAGATTCAGTGATCGTGCCGGTGCAGTGTGAATTCTTCGCGCTGGAGGGGTTGGGCAAATTGCTCAATACAATCAAGATCATTCAAAACAGGCTGAATCCTGATTTGGAAATTGAAGGCATCTTGCTGACCATGTATGACGCCCGATTGAATCTGTCCAATCAAGTGGTAGAAGATGTAAGAGGCCACTTCCAAGAGCTTGTATTTGAGAATTTGATCCCAAGAAATATCAAACTCAGTGAGTCACCGAGTTTTGGTTTGCCTGCCATCATTCACGACGCAGAGAGCAAAGGATCTATCAGCTATCTAAATTTGGCAAAAGAGATTTTGGAGAGAAACGAGGTAAAGGCAGCTTAAAAATTCATGGCAAAAAAATCAGGATTAGGTAGAGGGTTGAATGCACTTCTTGACGATTCAGGAAGTGATTCGCTGGTGATGGATCGGAAGAAACCGGCTGGCATTGGAGCAATTCCGGTAAGCCAAATCGAGGTGAATCCATTCCAACCAAGGGAAGATTTTGATGAGGAAGCGCTGAATGAGCTTGCAGAGTCCATCAAGATTCATGGCATCATTCAGCCCATCACAGTTCGCCAGCTGAGCGAGCGGGAATTCCAATTGATATCCGGTGAGCGAAGGCTGCAAGCCTCAAAACGCGCTGGGCTTACTGAAATACCAGCTTACATCCGCACGGCAGACGATCAGCAAATGCTGGAAATGGCGCTCATCGAGAACATTCAGCGAGAAAATCTCAATGCGATTGAAGTCGCGCTAAGCTATCAGCGACTACTGGTCGAGTGCAATCTGAAGCAAGAAGAGCTTGGTGACAGAGTGGGGAAAAAACGAGCCACTGTGAATAACTACCTGCGCCTCCTGAAGCTCCCTGAGGAAATTCAGGCAGGACTAAGAGACGGGCAAATATCCATGGGACATGCCCGGACATTGGTGACTATTGACAGCATTGACCAACAACTTGACATCTTCGATAAGATTGTGGAGCAAGACCTCTCGGTGCGGAAAGTAGAAGAACTCGTGAGAAATCTTGGTCGCGAAAAGGCAACTCCGGAGGTCAAAAAAGCGTCTGATCCAGAGATACTGAAATTGCAGGTGAGGCTTTCGAGTCACTTCGGCACTAAAATTCAGGTCTCAGCAGATCAAAAAAACAATGGCGCTATCAAAATCCCTTTTACCTCCACCGAGGAATTGAATCGGATTTTGGATATTCTTGATATATGATTCATAAGTTCCTGATGTGGAGTGCACTGATCTTTGCCGGATTAGTGACCAATGCCCAAGAGGCTGACAGCCTGGATGTGCAGCCGCCAGTGGCCGCTCAGTCGGCTGATACCTCCATCAGCATCAGAAATCAACACATTGAACTTTTCGTAGAGAAATCCACCCTTGATCCCAAGAAATCGGCGCTGCTTTCAGCCGTGCTTCCCGGCATGGGTCAGATATATAACAAGCAGTATTGGAAACTTCCGATTATCTACGGAGGTGCCGTGATCATAGGCCATTACATCCGGTATCAGGACAGGCTCTATCGGAGTTTCAAATCAGCATATCTGGCTCAGGTAGATCTGGCAGAAAACACGACAAACCCCTACCCGTCCGCCTCTCTCGACTTGCTTGAAAGAAATGCCGAACAGCTCCGACGCGATCGGGATTATTTGATGATCATCGGAGGGCTTTTCTATTTACTTCAAATCGTGGACGCTCATGTATCCGCGCATTTGCATGAGTTCCAGATCAACCCGGACCTTTCCATGGATGTGCAACCGTCAATTCAGCCTGCGGGCTTATCTTCGCGCTCTGTTGGATTGAGTTTGTCCCTGAAATTCTAATGAAAATAGCGCTTATTGGGTACGGGAAAATGGGTAAAGCTTTGGAGAGGCTTGCTATTGAAAGAGGTCATTAGATCAGCCATCGCATTGATTTTGAGAATGCTACTGACATCCATCTTTTGAGTGCAGAAACCTGCGATGTAGCCATTGAATTTTCCAGACCCGAAACTGCGTTTCAAAACATCTCCACCGCCTTGAGTAATGGAACCAAAATCATTGCCGGCACGACAGGATGGCTTGAAAAAATGCCCGAAATTGCCGCCATTGTCAAAGAGAAAAACGGCACCTTCCTGCATTCTTCAAATTACAGCATTGGGGTCAACATCTTCTTTGAATTGAATAAATGGTTGGCAGCAAAGATGAAAGGCAGACCGTACCAGCTTTCTATGGAAGAGGTGCACCATACCGAAAAACTAGATGCCCCAAGCGGCACGGCCATCCGACTTGCAGAGGGGATTTTTGAAGAGAACGACGAGAAGAATGGCTGGATAAACGAAAAATCAACCGACCAAACAAAAGTTGGAATCATTTCCAAAAGAG
>CAYORY010000101.1:0-7272 GCA_964406435.1 uncultured Roseivirgaceae bacterium
AAAGTGGATTGGGCGCACCCATGAAGTGCCTGGATAAGGCTCGTTTCGGCATAGCCTGGGGTGCGGTGGGTGCGGGGATGGATTGCTATGATTCGGCAAGACGATATTCGCTCGAAAGAATCCAGTTTGACAAGCCACTTGCTGCTTTTCAGTTGACACAAAAAAAACTGGCGGAGATGCTCACAGAAATTACCAAAGCTCAATTGCTAAACTGGAAACTGGCCGTAATGATGGAAAACGGAACAGCCACTACTCAGCAAATTTCAATGGCCAAAAGAAATAGCGTGGAGATCGCTCTGAACATCGCCAGAGAAGCAAGACAAATACATGGGGGCATGGGCATTACCGGAGAATACCCGATGATGAGACACATGATGAATCTGGAATCTGTTGTAACCTACGAGGGAACTCACGACATCCATTTGTTGATTCTAGGTGCGGAGATTACAGGAATACCAGCATTTAAATGATAGATATTTTAGCCATAGGTGCCCACCCCGATGATGTGGAACTTTGTGCAGGGGGCACCTTACTTACCCACAAAAAAAAGGGATATACCACGGGGATCATTGACCTCACTCGGGGCGAAATGGGAACGCGGGGAACAAAGGAAATTCGCTACAAGGAATCTGCTGAAGCAGCTAAAATTCTTGGATTGGATATCCGTGAAAACATGGATTTCAAGGATGTATTTTTTGAAAACGACGAAGCACATCGCTTGAAGCTGGTTCAGAAGATCCGAACATTCAGACCAAGAATTGTTTTGGCGAATGCCGTGGAAGACCGACATCCGGACCATGCCAAAGCAGCTGAGCTGGTAGAGGTGGCTTGCTTCTGGGCAGGATTGAAAAATATAGAAACCAAGGACGAAAATGGTAAATTACAGGAACCACATCGGCCGAGCAAGGAGTATCACTACATCCAGAGTCGTTCATTGACGCCCGATTTTTATGTGGATATTTCTGATGTCTATGAGCAAAGAACTGAGGCGTATAAAGCATACAAAAGTCAACTCTTTGATCCCAATAGCTCAGAGCCGGAGACGTACATTTCCTCGCCTGATTTTTTCACATTGCTTGAAGCAAGAGCGCGTGAATTCGGCAATAGAATAGGGGTGAAGTATGCCGAAGGGTTTTTGACCAAAGGCTTTCTTGGAGTCGATGACCTTGGTCACCTACTCTGATCAGAAGGGGATTTTTACAAACAAGTTCATCGCGGGGACGATTTTGTCTTGAGCTCTTCCATACCCAGGAATGGTCACTACGTCGATAGGTGATTGCTCCTCATAGGTCAAACCAAATCGCAATCTGAAGTTGAAACCAGCGGTGAGCCATTTGTTCATTTTCTTGTCGGAGTAAGCAACCAACTCGTACCAATTTGCGGATTGATCTATTCGCTTGAAGTTTTCCACATCTGCTGGTTGGAGATCGCTGGAAATAGTATAGGAGACATTGTCAGTATAGGTAGCATTTGCCCACCTGACACCCACGCCGAAGCGGCTATCTCTACTGACCCATGGCAAAAAGCCGAAACCGTATCTTGCATAATTTCCCCACACCTGGTAGGAGCCGTTTTCTATGGCAGATTCTGGTTTCAAATCCCAATACCCCACTTCAGTCACCAATTGCCATTTGTCGAGGAGGATGACTTCAGCAGATCCTTCCAGTTTAAGTGCGTTCACGTCGAGTGAGCCAACGGCTTTGCCGTAATCCACGTAAAGAGCCGGCACCAGCTTTCTGGAGAGTGAATCCTGAGAAAAGGAGGGAAATAAAACTCCCAAGAGCAGTGCTGAAATTAGTATTCTCATCAGAAGCGACACGTCATAGATGAATCCTCAGCATCACAGGCATACGTACTGCACGGCACTTCTTCGCCATCGCACATGCAGGTAAACTCATCAAATCCCACTTGATCGACAGACTCGATGAATGCCTTTCTTCGCACCACATTGTCTTCGTCCATCTCATCGGATAGGGTATAAACTGCTTCTATGGAAAAATCCTCATCGTCGATGGTCAGAGCCATCACAGTTTGACTTGCATCAATGACCAGCGAAATGGTATGAACTCTTGCACTATCCAGACTTCCTGTGTATCCTGTTCCTTCAATGGAAATTAGATCAACGGCAGTTCGTCCATTCGTTAGATTAGTACTGTTCTTTTTCAGTAGGGTTTCTACAGAATCCAGCGCTTCCGCAAACAGAGTGTCTGTTTTGTTCAATCTCAGAGAAGTCAAACCATCAATAATCATTTCAAACTCTAACTTCTCCGATTCCAAAGGTTGACCATGATTTTCAATAGAGTCCACGACCACAATCAGGCTATCGGCGTAATCCTGTAAGGTGTTTATTAAAATCAGGCTGTCGGTTACCTCAAGTAATCTGTCATCATCAAAAAAGCTTAATTCTATGGAGGGTGGACGAACCTCAAGTCCACAGTCGGAGCATGGGTCGCAGGAAAACAATCCGATGATTAAAATGACAAGTAGGGCTGATCTCACTTTTATCAATTGATTCTCAAATTTAGACCGTTTACATTGTTTCTCTAAGTATAACCGAAGGAACAAATGTATATTTCTCCATGATTAGAATTTTCTACCTAGCTGTGCTGGCAATAGTCGTAAAGGGATGCACTGACAAACCAATTAAGATTAAAGGCGCGAATCTCGAGATGCCTCGAAATAGGATAGAATCTCCTGAAATGATGGCGCTGAAGGAAATGAACGTGGAGTGGGTGGCTCTGATTCCTTACGCCTTTTCTCGCCCCGGAGAGACGTTTGTGAGAGTGGCCGGTGATGGAAACTGGTGGGGGGAGAGTCCTCAGGGAATTGCTGAGTGCATTCGGATGGCACACGCAGGAGGGATGAAAGTGATGCTGAAGCCGCACGTGTGGGTAGGAGGTGGACAGGGCTGGTTGGGTGATTTTGATTTTGAGCAGGAGGCCGACTGGGAGGCATGGGAGAAGGAATTCAGCAAGTATATTTTGAGTTATGCCAAGTTAGGGGATTCGCTCAACGTGGAGATGCTTTGCATAGGCACGGAAGTAAGGAAGTCAGCCGCTAAAAGGCCCCAGTTCTGGAGGCAACTAATCAAGGATGTACGTGAAGTCTACAAAGGTGATCTGACTTACGCGGCGAATTGGGACAACTACATGAACGTCACCTTCTGGGATGAGCTGGACTACATTGGCATTGATGCCTATTTTCCTTTTTGTGATCAACCCATTCCCGACAAATCTGTTTTGAAAAAGGGTTGGGCTGATTTGGCCCCCGAACTCAGGAAACTGAGCGAGGAGAATGGTGCGCCTATTCTCCTTACTGAGTTTGGTTACAAAAGCGTGGAATACACCAACATGGGGCATTGGAAGTACAAGGAGGACACATTGAAGACAAGTAATCTGGCCCAAAAGGCTGCTTACGAGGGATTGTTTGAAAACATTTGGCAGGAGGATTTTGTGGCCGGAGGTTTCTTCTGGAAATACCATTTCGACCACATGAGGAGAGGAGGAGAAGACTACCTGAGCAGGCGCTATACTCCTCAGGGAAAAGATGCCGAACTGGTGATTAGAGAATGGTACGGTAAAGATTAGGCTACAGCTTCAGCTTGTAACTCATATCCACAATGTTCACATACTTCTGCTTGGACTCAAAATCGTCGCGTTTGTAGGCCAAGCTCACCGAATGCATTTTATTGATTTTGTATGAAGTGCCCACTTCGTACCTCATCTTCCGCAAGGTGTTTCCCTGCGTTTCCTGAAAGGCCTCCACAGAAATTTCCGGGTTTAGTTTGAAGCCCTTGATGTCGTATCTCATGCCAAACTTGTACCTGATGAAATTGGCTCCACCGTCTTCATTGAAATCCTTCAGGTTGGTGTATCTCAGGCGAGCACTGGGTTCCCATCGGTCGATATCCACTTTTCCGTTCAGATCAAAAGCCATACGATGAGAATCCACCAGGCCGTTTTTGGTAGTTTCTTTGGTATATCGATGTATGACTTCAAGGCTGAGAAATTTCAATGGTTTGTATCCCACACTGGTCTCCAAAATTCTACTTTCGAGTTTTGAGTCAGTAGTTCTGAGCTGTGGTTCCAGCGCTATTTCAAACTTATCGCCAAGGTCCTTTTGTATTTTGATAGAAGCCCAGGTAGCGCCTTCCGTTTGGGCACTCGCTCCCAGCACAAAAATGGATAGAAAGAGGGGGAGGAAATAGTATCTGTACATTGCCTATTCTTTGATTTCCTGACCCAGTTGAGAGGTACTGCCATCGTCATCGAAGTACACAGTGATGATGGCATATTGCGCCTTGAAATCCACCTTCGAGATTTCAAATCTCGACAGTTTGATCCCTGTACGCGATTCCAGATCGGCGAGCAGTTCCTTCTCCTTTGATTTGTGGATGTTGTCCAGCGTCGGGTACTTCACAGTGAGCGAGTACAGCGTCTTATGAGAAAAGAAATGTTCTAGAAGGAATAGCCCGACTACCACGACCACATTTACGATGATCAGCTCCAGCTCAGAGACCGGATCGCTGGTAAGGGCATTGATCACCGAGATGCCAATGATCACGAACAGGTAGGTCATTTCCTTTATGGGAATCTGGTAGGTGCGGTATCGCAGGATAGCAAAAATCGCAAAAAGCCCCAGCGCAAAACCGAGTTCGAGTTTGACGTTTTCCAGCAGGTAACAGATAAAAAAGACCGTGAGACCAATGGCTATATAGCTGAAGTAAAAATCACTTTTGTGATTGCTGCGAACCTTCATGACTTTGATCAAAAGGATAAGCGCAAGGGAATTGATCGCCAATCGTATGGCGAGGTTTAATAGAAATCCTGAATCCGTTGAAATGAGTTCATTCATAGTAAATCCGAAGGGAAAGCTCGCAATTTATCGCACTGGGTTAACATACAGGTAACACACCGTCGATTTTTCAAATTGGGTCCACATCAAAAACGACACTGACCCCTTTGAAGGCCTTTTGCTGATTGAGGTCATCTCGCAGTGTCCACATCAGCTCTTTTACGGCACTCAGGCTCACGCCACTCATTTCTATTTTCACCTGAATCTCCTTCAGGTAAAGGTTTCTAAGACGATTTATCACGGGGTCAACAGGGCCATTTACACGGTCAGTGCCCAAATGCTGACGCAACAGGTTGCCGAAGTAAACCGAACCTTCGTTCACTATTTGCACTTCTTTGTGCTTGAAAATAATCCTAATAAGGCGAGCGAATGGAGGGTACTTAAATTCCTCACGCTCTACGATCTCCGAATTGTAAAAAGGTCGGTAGTCTTCCTTCATCACTTTCAGTAAGACATCCTGACTTGGATCGGACGTTTGAATCAAGACCCGACCATTCCCTGATTTACGACCCGACCGTCCGCTGACTTGGGTAATGAGCTGGTAGGCTCGCTCGTGCGACCGGAAGTCAGGAAAATGGATGATTCGGTCAATGTCAAAAATGCCGACAAGGTTTACCTTATCAAAATCCAACCCCTTGCTCACCATCTGAGTACCAATCAAAATATCGGTCTCACCTTCTTCAAAAGCGGTGAGTATTCTGTCGTAAGAATTCTTACTTCTGGTGGTATCCAAATCCATCCGCTGCATTCTGGCGTCAGGAAAAAATGGCTGAAGTTCATCTTCGAGCTGTTCGGTCCCAAACCCCGAATGCTTCATATGATTGAGGCCACACTCCGGGCATTCATGAGGCATGTATATTCGGTGGCCACAGTAGTGACAGATCAATTGATTTTGAAACTGATGATAGGTGAGACTGACGTCACAGTTTGGGCAACCCATCACATAGCCACAGTCGTCGCACGAGACGAAGGGTGCATAGCCACGCCGATTTTGGAATAGAATTACTTGCTCCTTATTGGCCAAAGCCTGACCAATTTCTTCTAACAAACCAGCGGCAAATAAATTGGCTTTCAGCTCCTTTCGCTTGCGCACTTGCCGCATGTCTATGAGTTCTACCTTGGGCAGTTGCACCTCGCCAAACCGTGTGTCCAACTCCACCAACCCAAACTTTCCATCCAGAGCTTTGTGGAATGTTTCAATGGAAGGTGTGGCAGTTCCGAGCAGCGTTTTGGAACCGTGCTTGGTTGCAAGATAAATGGCCGCATCGCGTGCATGGTACCGAGGTGCTGGGTCGAACTGCTTGTAAGAAGGCTCATGCTCCTCATCTATGATCACCAGGCCGAGTTGGGAGAAGGGTAGGAAAATGGAACTACGAACACCCACCACGAATTGATATTCGCCTGACAGCACTTTTTGCCAAACTTCGACTCGTTCATTGTCGGAGTACTGAGAATGGTACACCCCGAAGCTGTTCCCAAAAACTCGTTGTAGGCGTTTGATGATTTGTGTGGTAAGGGCAATTTCAGGGAGCAGATATAAGACTTGGGTTCCTGCATCAAGAGCTTCCTGAATCATGGAGATATATATCTCGGTTTTACCACTTCCGGTAATGCCTCTTAAAAGCACCGTCGATTGTGTTTCGAATTGCCTGTGGATATCAGCTTTGGCAAGTTCTTGCAGTGGGGAGAGTTCGGGTATTTCAGCTCTGTCGGAGGTGATTTCTGGTAGTCGGGAGACCACCTCATCCCATTCTTCGAGTACGCCTTTTTTGAGTAGAGTGGCCACAGAAGAAGCGCTGGATTCGGAAATCAACTTTGATTTAAGGACTCCTTTTAAGTTCCTGTTTTTGTTCTCGAGCGCCGGAACTTCCCTAAGGTAGGAGAGGAGAACGTCCAGCTGTTTTGGCTTTTTGTCTAATTCAGAGAAAAGGGATTCGAGAATTTCTTCGTTTCTGAAGTCTTCTTTTATCCGAACTCTTTTGACATGCTTTGGGGCGTATTTGTCGCGCACTTTTTCATACAAATGGATGATGTTCCGGGCGGCCATGGACTTGACCAGTGCGTGTGGGTGCTTGAGGCCGATGAGGCTACCCACATCCTGCATGGTAAGTTCTTGCGATTTCAAATGAAGAATGAGTATTTCCTCCTTCTCTTTGGTGGGGACATCCGCCCACTCGGATTCGGGATTGAGGCTAATGATGGATTCGCTGGAGAGTTTGAGGCCGGAGGGTATGGCCGCATTCATTACTTCACCAATGGTGCACATGTAGTAGTTGGCGAGCCAGCCAAAAAACTCAATCTGAATTTTGGTCACGATCGGGTATTCGTCCAATACCTCAATGATTTCTTTGGGGTGGTCTATGGAGGGGGCATTGTTTTTAAGATTGGCGACCAATCCTGTATAGATTTTCTTTGGGC
>CAYORY010000102.1:0-7237 GCA_964406435.1 uncultured Roseivirgaceae bacterium
ATTCTTTGTACATCTGTTTGGCCTTGGTAGGCATGCTATCCTGCTCCACCGACGACACGTCCATCATAGATCCGATAGACGAGATCATAGGAGGCGGAGACCAGGTCTTGGGATCAGGCACAGATGCCGATCCCTATCAGCTAAGGACTGCCGAACATCTGGATGTATTCTTGAGAAACAGGCTGACGAACAGCTTTGTACTCATGAATGACATTGACCTCACCTCCTACATTGATGAGAACTATGCCACGGATGGCTGGCTTCCGATCAACAATTTTGCTGGGGTACTCGACGGGGCTGACTTCACGATTTCGGGACTTTGGATAGAGCGACCAACCACAGACAATGTGGGTTTTTTCGGTCTTTTGGGTAATGATACTAACTCCAATGCAGTGACCATCGAGATCAAGAATCTCACGATTGAAATAGCGGCATCAGAGGCCGTGACCGGCAGTTCATTGGTTGGTGGGTTAGTTGGATTTTCAAATGATGGTCTTCGTGTAAGCAACGTCCACATAGTGGGAGGTGATGGCGGCTCGAAAGTAATGAGCATGGCTGTAGGAGCCGAAACTGAAATCGGACGATCGGGTGGTCTTATCGGAGGGATCGACAGAACGACCATTATCGGATCTTCTTCGAGTGTAGACGTAGAGTCCAGCGGAGCGAACAGAATCGGAGGATTGGTGGGAATGGTCAACGGAAGCACGATCGACCAATCCTATGCCACTGGTGATGTAATCGGGGCATCCATTAGAATCGGCGGCCTGGTGGGGTTTACCAACCTGGAAGGAACCTCGATCACCAATTCTTACGCGACAGGAAATATTACCGTTACGGCGGCAGATACCGATGACATTGGAGGGTTTATAGGAGCTGCCAGCAGCTCGATATCACCTATTACGAATTGCTACGCTACAGGAAACATCGTGATTGATGCGACCACAGTGGGTTCGTACGGCTACTTTTCCGGAGATGGAGACGGTGGGTCGGGTATTTTCGGCTCTACTGCCCAAACGATACTGGATGGATCAAGTGAAGACATCAGTTCAGGAGCGGTGAGTGAAGCCAGCGGCTTTACCCTAATTAATATCGGCTCCAGTACTTGTGCAGATTTCTCAAGTTTCGAGTCTTCCATCTGGTCATGTACCAACGGCAGTTTCCCTGTTCTGATCAACAACCCTTGAGTTGAGATTCATGAAATCTACGACCTCATTTTTCTTTAGGATACTGTTGCTGTGCTTCACTGTGCAGTTGATGGCTCAGGACGATCCAGATGCAGATTTCAACCCGGATCAGGAAGCCGAGGAAGCAGTATTTGATACCGATCTTCTCTATGCTCTGCCCAACTGGTACACCCTCGGTAATGGCCTGAAGTTCACTTCCCGAACCAATGACTACTCCATGATTGTGACCGGTTACATACAGCCACAGTACGACTTGTTTATGGGCACTGATACACTTGGATACTCGTACAATAGGGGTCGATATAGAGTAAGTCGTGCGAGGATAAAAATTAGCGGACAAAGCAAACAACTCAACCTGTCGTATCGTGTGAGCTTCGATCTGAGTCGGGACAATTCTATTGGAGACCCCAACGACCCCAACGACGATGATAACAATTTCTTATGGGATGCATATATCACCTATCGGCCCTTCAGATACACCAGAGTGAGCTTTGGTCAGAAAGCACCTAGGACGAATTATCGGGAGTTTTTCATGACCTCCAATACCCTGCAAATGGTGGAGAGAAGTCGGATCACCTCGCTATTCTCCGTCTTTCGAGATATAGGGCTGTTCATCGATCGACGCGACAAAATTTATCGCGATCTGTACATCAAATCTTATTTGGAAATCACCACCGGCGATGGACAAAACGCCTTTGAAAATTTCGGCGGGTTGAAGTATGGCGGTCGTCTCGACATTTTCCCGCTAGGGCTTTTTCAGGGTGGTGAATTCAACGGCGTGGACATGATCCGCGAGTGGAAGCCAAAGTTGGTTGTCGGGGGTGCGTATTCCATCAACAAAGGAATGACCGGAAGAAACGGAAACTCCAGACCAGTGAATGACCGCTTTTTCTATTCCAATCTTGAAAATGAGGAATTGCTGCCCGACTATGAAAAGTACGTTGCGGACTTTCTGCTGAAATACCGTGGATTTGTGGTCCTGGGTGCCTATGCTCGCACCAAGGCTTCAGTGCCTGCCGGCATTACCGATGATGAAACTACAGTCAGAGGAAGAATGAATCTTGGTGAAATATGGAATATCCAGGCGGGCTATATCTTCAAAGGGGACTGGTCGGTGGATGCCCGCTACGAGAAAATCAATACATTGACAGAGAGGGATGCCTTGGGTGATATTATCCCTTCTACGGCGACTTTTCTGGATGCAGGCATTTACAACCGACCCGAGTACTACACCATTGGCCTGACAAAGTATTTGAGCAAGTACGCAGTGAAAATTCAATCATCGGTCACCTACAACACGGTATTGACCGATGAGGGCGGAAATGTGAGGATTTATTCTGGAGACAACCCGGCAGGAGGAGCCAACATAGATGTGGCCATCCCCAACGAGTGGACGTATCGCATGGTTTTATCAATAGCCTTTTGATCATGAGGAAATCAACACTTCTTTCTTTGTATTTCATGGGTCTAGCGATGGTATCCTCGGCGCAGCAGCCTGGTAAGCTCACCGATAAATTCTTCCCTGATCCTGACGTGGAATTTGAAACTCCGGCCTTCAACAGTCGATTTGGATTCACCAACTACAATGAGCTCATTTCCTTCTTAGAGGAGATGACAGCTCAGAGTCCCTTTGCTAAAATTGATTTTATCGGTGAAACCCAGCGAGGAAAGAATATTCCTATCGTGCTGATCTCCAAGTCAGACAATCAGCCTAAAGTAAGGGTCTGGCTGCAAGGGGGGATTCATGGAAATGAACCTGCCAGCTCGGAGGGTCTGCTTGCGGTTTTGCAAGAGCTTTTGACCAACACGGAGTATACTTACTTATTCGACCGGCTGGAGATAGCGATCGTCCCGATGGTGAACATTGATGGGTACATACGACAAAACCGCAGTACGAAAAATGGGCTTGATCTTAACCGAGACCTGATCAAGCTACAAATAGTAGAAACCCAGCAGTTGAAGGAAAAGTACTCAGCGTACGCACCCCATGTAGCCATTGATTTTCATGAGTTCAATCCATTCAGGGCAGCCTTTAGAGATTTTGGTGAGATGGGCTACACCTCCTACTACGATGCTATGTTTTTGTACTCAGGTGATTTGAACGTGGAGCCCAAGATCAAGTCTTTGACCAATGATCTGTTTGTGAAACAGGCGAAAGAGACTTTTGATGAACTGGGCTACAATCACCACGATTATTTCTCACCGCAGGACACTCGGGGCAAGCTATATTTCAACCTCGGCTCTTCCAGTGCCCGCTCCAGTGCCACTTCGTTTGCACTAGGAAATGCCATATCCGTCCTCATGGAAATCCGTGGCATCCGACTCAATAGAAATTCTTTCGAACGGCGCATTCTCATCACCAAAACCTCCGCCTTCTCATTTCTGAATACGGCTTATAACCATCATAACGAAGTATTAAGTGGAGTAGAAGCGGCCATTGCCTCCACAGCGTCTATGCAGAGGGAGGTCGTGGCAGATAGCCGAAGTGCCAGAGAAGAGCATGCGATCAAGTTTATCGACATAGCAGAGAATGAGGTGGTGGAGGAAAAGTTTGAAATGGCCACAGCCTACCAAAAGGAAGTCCTCATAAGTCGGGTGCGACCAGGGGCATATTTACTTTCTCCCGACCAGACAAAGGCTGCCCGAAACTTAGAAATTCTGGGCTTGGAGGTTACCACACTTTCAGGTAATATGTCACTGCCCGTGGAGGTGTATAGAGTGGATGCTCAGCAAATAGCGGCAGAAAAATACCAAGGATACCGACCTAACATCATTTCTACAGTGATATCGACAGAGACAAGGGAATTCAGGGAAGGGACATTCGTGGTGCGAATGGATCAAAAAAATGCCAACCTGGCGGTGACGGCCCTGGAGCCCGAAAATGACAATGGTTTTGTGAGAACACGGGTGGTGGAAGCTATGAAAGGCGAGGAAGTTCCGATATACAGACTGATGCAAGAAGACCTCAAAAAATTGAACAAATGAAGAAGATTTTCATTTTAACAGCCTTGGTCGTTGTGACCATGCAGCACGTTAGTGCGCAGGATAGTACATATTTTGATCTTGGAAAGGGCGTGAATCTATCCTTGAACGATGGTGATTATTATTTCAGTTTGGGAGGAAATATCAAGACCGCCTATACCTACCTCCGAGATACTTCAGAGATCATAGAAGGCAAGCATTTGTTTGACCTTCAGCGAGCGCAATTTTCATTACTCGGTAAAGCCAAAAATGAAAAAATGACTTTCTACATTTTAGCTGATTATGTAAATGTGTGGTCACTACTTGAAGCCTGGGTTGGTTTTGATGTGGCAGGTGATAAGCTCTTCATAGCGGCAGGACAGAAATTGGTCAATACCAATAACAGGGAGCTAAACCTCCATCAAAACTATTTTCAGTTTGTGGAGCCAAGCTTGGTGTCTACCAATTTTGGACGACTGGGCAGAGAGTTTGGGGTATTCATAGATGGTCGGTTGGAAATAGGAAACATGGTCGTGAAGCCATCCCTTTCGGTTACATCCGGTGATGGCATCAATTCTTTTGGCAATGGGACCACTGATAGGTTCGACTATGGAGGAGCCAAATTCGGTGGGAGGCTGGAATTGCTTCCATTGGGAGATTTCACGGAGGGCAATGACTTCCTGGGGTCGGATTTGGCACGTGAAAAAACGCCAAAGATTTCATTGGGAGGATCCTTCAGCTCCAACCAGGGAGCAAGTGAAAGTGTAGGCGAGGGGCATGGTGATTTCCTTTTCTTCAGCCAGATACAGCCGGATGGATCTTTCCGAGATGCCTATCCAAATTATCAGAAAATCTATGCAGACGTACTTTTCAAGTACAATGGCTTCAATTTGGGAGTTGAGTATGTGAATTCTTTTGGAAGTGAAGTTGAGGGCTTGTTTACCAATTCGGATGCCACGAACCAAACGCCCATCTATCAGGGCGACATCTCACAATACCTGGTACTAGGAACCGGTCTGAACCTGCAGGGAGGCTATGTGACCAAAAATTTCTGGGGTTTGGATGTGCGCTATACCGAAGTGAGTCCTGAATTTGAGGACGAGTCCTTTTCCGTACTCACCGCTCAAAAGGCCTTCACCGTGGGCGTTTCCAAATTCCTCAAAGGCCAGGCCATGAAGATTCAGATGAATACGGATTTCCTGACCTTCGACCAACTGGACAACACAGCTTTGGTGGAAAAAGGGGAGATCAGAGCAAGTGTGGCATTGCAAATTATTTTCTAATGACTGTGCGAAATAAAATCCTTTTAAGTGGGCTCGCCGCGGCGGTATTGACTGGCTGCAACTACAATGAGTTGCTACCTGAGGAAAACGTCCTGCCACCTGATCCGGATGATTTAGTTGAGATTACCACCTCCAACATTATCAGCTCATTTGATGCAAACAGTGCCCAGACTATACAGTTTGTGACGGCAGCTGCAGCCGATAATATTGGAAATTTGAATTTCTATGCCACACAGGACGTGACCATCTCAAACGCCGGAATCACAAGCGTAATAATTAATTTTCACGGACTCGCCGCTTCCGACGCAAACGTGAAGTCAGAATACAACAGCATGGTCAGTGCAGTGAGTACAGCCGGAGCTTCCTCCACCACCTTGATCTTGGCTCCACACTTTTTTCATGAAGGAACCGGGCTTGTGCTCGATTGGGAAAATGCCGTTTGGCGTGCAGGAGGAAAAGCCACCACGCCCTCAGGTGCAGGTCTAAGCTCCTCACAAATCGTGGATTATTTCCTTACAGAGTACTTCCTGAGCAATCCCAATTTTCCTGATCTGGAGAATGTGATCATCGCCGGGCACTCAGCAGGCGGGCAGATGGCTCAGAGATATGCAGCAATCAGTAGGGTCGAAAATAACTACCCCGGCTACTCGTTTTCCTATCTGGCTGCCAATGCCTCCCATTTTGTCTATCCCAATCATTTGAGATGGAACGGCAGCACCACCTACGTTCCCTCCGATTGTTTTACTTACAATGACTATCCCTATGGACTCGATGCACTTGCCGAAGACAGTCGATATGCATTCATTGGTAAAATTGGACTTGAGACTATAAGAGGACATTACATCAATCGTAAGGTGTACTACGTCCTCGGAGAAGACGATACCTTCGGCTCTACGACCGACTGTGAATCTCAAAGTCAGCAGGCCGGCTCTGGGGACAGCAGGTACGAGAGAGGACAGTTCATGGCAGCTTTCATGAACAACCAATATCCGACCAACGAACACGAGGTAGTGTCCGTGGCAGGTGCTGGTCACAGCGCAAATGCTGTGTATACTTCTTCTGAATTTGTCGACTTGCTCAATCAACTATTGGACTAATGAGGAACAGTTTCAAAAGCATCATTCCAAGGATTCTGCTCATCTTCGCTTTGGGTCTCACAGGCTTGAGCGTGGAAGCTCAGGAAGAGGCGAAGCGAATCCTTTTTGTAGGAAACAGTTTCATCTACTATCACAATCTTCCGCAAATGGTTGCCGCAATGGCCAAAACGCAAGGCATAGAGCTTGTAACTCGTCAGTCTACGGTGGGAGGTTCCAACCTGGAGCAGCATTGGAAAGGAGACAATGGCACAAAAACGCGAGAACTTCTGGACTCTGAAAAATGGGATTATGTGGTTTTCAATAACCACAGCCTTAGCGCCTTGCTCACGCCAGGAAGTTTTGATGAGTACGGTAAAAAGTTCGCGGAGTTAGTAAAACAAAAAGGAGCAATTCCTGTCTTTATGATCACTTGGGGCTACTTGTCCAACCCTTTGATTCAAGGCAAAGTGACGCCAGCCTATGAGCAACTAGCCAAGGAATCAGGCGCGATGATCGTGCCGGCAGGCCCGCTGCTTTCAGAAGCCAGGAAGCTCCGACCAGATTTGAAGTTGTACGAAGACGACAAACATCCATCCGCAAATGGCACCTATTTGATCGGGCTCACCTTTTTTAAGTTTTTTACAGGCCGAGCCACAGCCGAAATCCCTCACCGATTAGGCACCTATGATGAGGACGGAGAGTTGCTGTATTTATGTTTCTTGTCTGAGCAGGA
>CAYORY010000103.1:0-7126 GCA_964406435.1 uncultured Roseivirgaceae bacterium
AACTAAAGCGCGAATTTTCTAAGAAGGCACTCGAAGATTTTAAACTGATAGATCAGGCCACTCTCGAAGGGGATCAATCAGCTTTTGCGTTTTTGATGGAGCGCTACCGCAAGCCCGTGTATCACATGGTGCTAAAGATGGTTCGAAACGTGGATGATGCGGAGGATCTGACGATTGAGGCATTCGCCAAAGCCTTTAAAAACCTGCATCGATTCAAGAAAGACTATACCTTCAGCACGTGGCTTTTCAGGATTGCTACCAACAATGCCATTGATTTTATTCGAAAAAAGAAACTGGACACCTTCAGTCTCAACTCCTCCTACACCGATGATGATGGCGACTCGGTGACCATCGACGTGCGAGATAAAAACCTAACGCCTGATCAGGAGGCGATCAATACCCAAAAGATCGAATTAGTGCAGATGTTCGTCACCAAGCTTCCCTCAAAATACCAGCGACTGGTACGCTTGCGGTACTTCGATGAGCTTTCTTACGACGAGATTGCCAAGGAACTAGACGCTCCTCTAGGCACAATCAAGGCGCAGTTGCACCGAGCAAGAGAGCTGATGTATGAGTTGGTCAAGGATAAGAAAAAACACATTTAGTCATTCGTTAATCAGTTATTGAGTTAATTAGTGATTAGTGGATTCAACCATCATTTTCAAATACTTCACCAAGCTAAGCGAAAAACAGAGGACGCAGTTCGACGCGCTGGGTGGGCTCTATACCGAATGGAATGAAAAAATAAATGTCGTTTCCAGAAAGGACATTGACGAACTATATGAGCGACATGTGCTCCATAGTCTGGCCATTGCCAAATTCATTGATTTCAGAGACGGATCAAGCATTTTGGACGTGGGTACAGGGGGCGGATTTCCAGGGATTCCGTTGGCGATTCTCTTTCCAAAAGTGGATTTCATGCTCGTTGACTCAGTTGGGAAAAAAATCAACGTATGCCGGGAAATAGCATCGGGCATTGGGCTGGAGAACCTCCAAGCCAAACATGATCGAATGGAAAAAGTGAAGGGTGAGTTTGATTTTGTGGTATCGCGCGCTGTGGCGCAAACACGGCAGTTGTATCACTGGACGCGCCATGTTATCGCCAAGAACGAAAAAAACCATATCCCGAATGGATGGCTGCTCTTGAAGGGAGGTGACCTCAAAGAAGAACTGGCGGCCATTCATTTGAAAAGGGAAGTGACAGACCTGACTGCCTACTTTGACGAGCCCTTCTTTGAGACGAAGAAGTTGGTGTATCTAGCCCGTTGACATCATTGCTGTGATCTGCTTTTAATTTTAAACTTCCTCTATTCTCTACCTTTGCCGAATGGCGGAGAAAACCACGCATGCTATTCTTGAAAAATTCGGGATAAGCACTTTGAACGAAATGCAGGAAGCCGCGCAGCTGGCCATTGACTCTCACTCCGAGGTAATACTGCTTTCTCCCACCGGCACAGGAAAAACACTTGCCTTTCTTCTGCCTATTGTTGCCAGTCTTGATCCTAGTATCACGGAGGTGCAGGTACTTATACTTGTCCCTTCCCGGGAATTGGCCATTCAGATAGAGCAGGTGACGAGAGAAATGGGTAGCGGCTTCAAAACCAACGCCGTGTACGGTGGCCGATCAAGTGGCAAAGACAAACTGGAGCTTAAGCACGCACCCGCGATTTTGATTGGAACGCCCGGCCGAGTGGCTGATCATCTGAGGAGGCAGACGGTCTCCACCAAGCACATTAAGACACTCGTTCTGGACGAATTCGACAAATCACTCGAAGTGGGTTTTGAGACGGAGATGAATGAGATAATGGATGCGCTTCCTTCGCTCAAAAAGAAAATTCTTACCTCCGCCACTCAGAATGTCGGCATTCCTGAATTCGTGGGAATCAAGAAACCCAAGCATCTGAATTTCCTGACGAAGGCCAGCCCACAGCTCCAGATCAGGACGGTGGTTTCCAAAAACAAAGACAAACTCGAAGGACTCGTTCGGCTGCTCAGGCATTTGAAAAACAAAAGTGGAATTGTCTTTTGCAACTTCAAAGACACCATCCAGTTCGTGAGTGACCACCTCTCCGAAGAGGGTGTGGGGCATGTGTGTTTCTACGGTGGTTTGGAACAGATAGAGCGCGAACGAGCGCTGATCAAATTCAGAAATGGGACACATCGGGTGTTGCTGGCCACAGACCTGGCGGCTCGAGGGATTGACGTGCCCAATCTGGACTTCATCATTCACTACCAGCTACCACCTGCCGAGAGTGAATTTACCCACCGAAATGGCCGAACCGCCAGAATGAATGCAGACGGAACGGCCTACATACTCAAATGGGAAAATGACGAACTCTATGATTTTGTGAAGGGAGCAGAAGAGGTGATCATTGAAGAAAATAGTGAAAAAGTAAAGGACACGTGGGAGACGCTTTTTATCTCAGGTGGGCGAAAAGACAAAATATCCAAAGGCGATATTGCCGGTTTGTTCTTCAAACAAGGAGAGCTCTCCACGGAAGAGCTTGGCGTCATTGAGCTGAAGCAAGATTGTGCGTTCGTTTCAGTGCCTAAAACCAAGGCCGGAATGCTCGTAGAAAAACTGAACAACACCCGACTGAAAAAGAAGAAGGTGAGAATTACCATAGCCGAATAGCAAATCAATGAACCCATTCAAAAGCGCACATAGTACAGACCAAACGGACAAAGAACTCATCCAACAGATTTTGGAAGGGAACAAAGCTGCTTTGACAACCCTTATAGAACGACACCAGCCATTTATCTACAACCTCGCCTGGAAACTGACAGGAAACATTGAAGATGCTGAAGACCTGACGCAAGAAACACTTTTAAAAATAATTGCCAGTTTAAGCACTTTTAAACAGGAAAGCTCCTTTACTACCTGGGCCTACAGAATTGCTAAGAACCATTTCCTGAACAGTCAAAAAAAAGCATCAACCCTTTTTGCCTCCAATTTTGAAGATCTCGGCAATATGCTGGATGCAGCCCCGAGTGTGGATATTTCCACAGAAGAACAAGAGCAAAAGCGTGAAGAAATTCGTGAAGTGAGACTGCAATGTCTGTCGGGTATGCTACTCTGCCTGACCAAAGAGCAACGCATGATTTACATAATAGGGGAAATCTTCGGCGCTGACCATACGGTCGGCTCGGAAATCATGGAAATAAGCAAGGACAATTACCGCATGAAGCTGAGCAAAGCCCGAAAGGACCTGTACAATTTTATGCAAAACAAATGCGGCCTGGTCAACAAAGCCAACCCATGCAGATGCCATAAAAAAGTAACTTTCGCCACAGAAAATGGAATGGTAGACGCCAAAAATTTGCTGTTCAACCGAAAAGAGTATTCAACCTTTAGGGAGCAATTGGAACCTGATGCCAATTTCTTAGTCGATGACTCGGAAGTAAGATATGCGGAACTGCATCACGACCACAGCTTCAAAACAACTTTCGACAAGAAGAACTTCCTCGTAAAAATTTTAGAAGATGCAAATTGGCAAAGCCGTTTGAATCTGAACTGAAAGTAATTTCTTCAAAGTCTTTACACATTCTTAAATCTCTTGTCTAATCGGGCAAAGAAATTTAAGATGAAGCAATCCGTATCAATCATCGCCATCATAGGCATTGGAGCCTTTGCTGGGAATATGCTCAACATTGGTTTAAGTCATGCTATCTATTGGCAGTTACTTGATCCAATGGACTTTATGGAGTTTTTTGCCATTGATTTTCCGCTGCTTTTAATTCCGACTGCTCTGACCCTTTTACCTGCTTGGTTAGGAAGCCTTTTTGTTTTTCTGAAAAGCAATAAAAAATCTGAAAGCCGTAGCTATTGGCGAATTGCATTTTGGGGGTTAACGCTAACCATCATTCAGACTTCCATTTTTCATTTGCCTATGAACCTGGATTTTATGGCATTGAAATATGATGCTGCCACCGCTTCAAGTAAGCTCAACGGTTGGATCATTTCGCATTGGCTAAGAATAGGAATCGCCATCTTCTCTGGCATTTATGCCCTGAAGGGTTTTCAAAAATCAACAACTCATCAATAAAAAATCATGAACAATTTCATAATCATCAATCTGCAGGCCCTCACGGGTACAGTCGCACTCGTTCTAGCCTTCAAATGGTGGATACGTCCACGCATTGCCCATCTGTCCATTCAAGATGCTCTGTTGCCGTTTGTTTACCTAAACATCTTCAGGTATCTGGGTTTAAACTTTATGACCAAAGAACAATTCTACGAGGGATTTCCAACTGAATTCTTAACGACCGTGGGCATTTGGGATTTCGCAACGGCCATTTTGGCCATCATTACGGCCATAGCGCTAAAGAACAAATGGAGCTTTGCCATTCCATTGGCATGGGTATTCAACATTTTTGGTTTTGCCGATTTGATTACCGCATTTCCACAGTTCTTCGGATTAAAAATGTACGACCAGGATTTAGGCACGATTTGGTTGGTGTTTACCACCTTCGGTATAGCCGCCTTCCTTAGCCACATCTATATTTTCATTTTGCTAATAAAGAAGCGAAAGAACTAGTTGAAATTGATACGATCCTTGTTAGTCACTAAGGTTGGTAATCTAAAATTGTCTGTAGTTCTAAAATTCAGTAAACATTTCAATCAAAAAGGCTACATTGAAATGTTTACTTATTGATGAATACGACCAATCTAATTTACGAGACCTTAGCGGTCAACTAATAATGAAACGGGCGATATTAATATTTCTGGTAGTATGCGGTTTCTCTTGGGTATCATTTGCCCAAAATGTTCATGAGAATTTATCAAAAGAATTGTCAAAGCTTTATGACAATTCAGGACTTTCTGGGTTTGCTGTTTCAATTGTAACTGGTGACTCGGTTCTTTATAAAAAAAGTTTTGGATTTGAAGATATAGAAGCGCAGAAACTCTTTAACAATGAGCAAAGGCTTTACATCGCATCTATATCCAAAACCTTTATCGGTATTGGCCTCATGAAACTTATGGAAAATGGTGACCTAGAATTATCCACTCCTGTCAATACCATTTTGCCATTCCAAGTAATAAACCCTCACTTTATTGATACAGAAATTACTATAGAACATTTAGCAAGACATACTTCGTCCATACTTTATGATGATCTCGAAACAAAATCTTGGTATTTGGATAAAGAATTTGACCTTGATAAAAGATCAATCGGAAGCACTGCCTTTAAGGATTTTTCAGCTTGGGCTAAGAACAAGCCAATAAGTTTAGCAGCATTTTTAAAGGAATGCTTGACTGAGGAAGGGGAGTTCTATTCAGCGAGCCGCTTCTCTAAAAATAAACCTGGGACAAGCTATGAGTACAGCAATTTAGGAGCAGCTTTGGCAGCCTATATCATTGAAATCAAAACTGGAGTTGATTATAGAGATTATATCGAAGAAATTGTGACTAAAGAATTAGGGTTCGGAGAAGATGTTTGGAGAAATGTATCGATCGAAAAACTTCCCACTAGCTACTTTCAAGAAAAAATTAAAGTCCCAATTCATGCACCCATTTTGTATCCAGCAGGAGGCATGATGCTGTCTTGTGACGAGCTCTCCAGTTACCTAATGGAAATGATCAGGGGGTTCAATGGAAATAGTCTTTTGTTAAATCCTGATTCCTTTCAAACGATGATGAACGCACCAGAGGATCAAGACGGCAAAAGTGGGATTTTTTGGGAATTAAATGGAGATAAAATAGGGCATAATGGTGGTAACTACGGTGTTACGGTTTTCATGAATTTCAACAAAAAAACTGGAATTGGGAAGATATTTATGACAAATATTAGTTCATATAAAAATGACCAATTAATCAAGGAAATGCTATCTATTTGGAGAAAAATGGCCGAATATGAATCCTTATTAAATCCATAATCACGGACAAAAACCAAACTGGGTCGCGCAAACCAATAGCCAAGATGCCGTACACTGGAACAAACATTATTAGCCTGAGAAACTCTTTGGAGAAGCCTACGCTGAACTGATCAATTTTTTCACTTAAACCGACTCGTGGTACGCTTTTGGATTTGGAATGGCTAACCTGCCAATACCCCTTCGCTAAAAAGCAAAGCGGATATCAATCAGAAACCAACTACCAAACATTGTGATTCGAAAATAGCCGACAGCTACCTCAAAAACAGCAGTTCCCTGTATTTCACCCAAGGCCAGTCTTCATCATCCACCAGAAGCTCCAGTTTGTCCACAACCAACTTCACGCCATCATGAAGGTAGACACTGTTTGAATGAGAGCACTCTATGAAAATCCTTTGGTCTGCCGCTAGTACATCCAAAATGAGTCCAATACTCACTGACATTTCCTAACTTTCAGGTATGGTAAGTAGAATAACGGTCAATCCGGAAATTTGTCACGGTAAACCAACCATAAGGAATAAGAGGTATACGGTGGATTTGATCCTCGACCTATTATCTGCCGGATCAACGCATGCTGAAATATTAGAGGACTACCCTGGTTTAGAGGAAGAAGATATTCTGGCATGTCTGGCCTACGCCACGAAGATTACTAAGTATTCTCGCTATAGTAGAATAGTAGTATGACACTAATTGTGGATGCTCAACTTCCCGCAAAGCTTTGTGAAATACTCAATCTACTCGGGTTCGAAGCGATCCATGTTGATACACTTCACGACGGTGATGAAACCTCAGACATGGAAATCACAAAATATGCAGACAGTAATAATCTTGTCGTTGTGACGAAAGACTTTGATTTTTATCACTCTTTCATGACTTTAAGCAAACCAAAAAAGCTATTTCTTGTCACAACTGGAAATCTGAAAAATAGGGAACTTTTCGATTTATTCAGAAATAATGCTTCCGCTATTATGAACGCACTTAGTAGGAGTAGCTTCATAGAACTCAGTAACGAAGGTATAACTGAGCACGAATGAAATTTGAAGATTCAGATTGCCTTAACCAAAATAAAATAATTCGAAAATAGCCGACAGCTACCTCAAAAACAGCAATTCCCTGTATTTCACCAAAGGCCAGTCTTCATCATCCACCAGAAGCTCCAGCTTGTCCACCGAATAGCGCAAGGTGTCAAAGTACTTTTCTCGGATATTGTCGCAGTATTCAATAGCTCTGGCCCGTGGGTCTTCGATCTTAT
>CAYORY010000104.1:0-7122 GCA_964406435.1 uncultured Roseivirgaceae bacterium
AGAATTAACAGCCAGTTGATAAACTGCATCAATTGATACGCCAAATGAAAGCGCAAGTCATCTTTTTGTTAAACCACCTATCAGAGGCAACTCTATCGAAAATCGGATAGTTACTTCGCCATACCAGCTTAGTTAGACATGCTATTCCGCTTACTCTCCGCGACGACTTTTGTCCTGCTCGTCCTTGCCCTGCATGGACAGAGTTATGATCTGAGCAAAAAATTGTCCGGGGCAATTCTTACCAAATCCAATGATTCATTGGTGGGGCAGATCGTTCTTGACAATAATTGGCAGTCAGTTACTTTCCTCTCAGAGCGATCCATGCGGCAATTGTATGCACGGGATATACAAAAGGTTACTCTCGAAGACGGGTACCAGATCATTACCTACCAATCAGTCAAAATTGAAAATAAGGGTGATTACTTCCTGTTTCAAAGATTGACAGATGGTGCTGTGCCGCTTCTGAAGTATGCCGGAGACTTATACAAAACCGAAAAGGAGGGAGAACAATTTTATATTGAATTGGACGATCAAGCTCTCAAATTACCTTCGGAAAAATCCCTATTTAATGTCTTTGGGAAGTACAAAAAGGAAATGAGAGACTATGCTTTCTCCATGGCTTTCAATCTTGAACTTGAGCGAGATTTGGTGCTTCTCTTCAATTACTACCACGACACCTTCGGATTGGGCGAAAGCTGAGCCTACTATTTTCTCACCACCTTATCCCTGATCTCACGCCAGGTCACTAACTGAATATTGTTTTCCCTCAGCAGCTTCTTGCATTGCTCACTAGAGAAAAAATCAAAATCCGCCTGTCTCCACGCAGCGCCCCAGTCCGGGTGATCCTTCGTCACGGCATTCATCTCCGTATCATCAAAAGCGGCATGTAGAAGTAGACAATTCAGCCCCGGCTTAATGTTCTTCAACGTTTCAGAATAGAAGGCATCAAAATCTCCGTCTAAATGCTCCGGCATGGAAAAGAGCAACGCATCCACCACCACATCCGATTCCACCAAAGGAATATCCAGATAGTCCACCTGCTCCCTCGTGAGCAAAACGGGAACTCGATATTTTCGACCTAGCTGCACATAGGTGGAGAGAAACTTTGGTCTCATAGCCCCGAACATGTGTGCATCAAAGTGCGAGACATCTATCCCAAAGAGTAGCGCCTTTTCTATTTGATTGGTGAGTTCCACCCGAACCGCATCTACAGATGCCTGCACTCCCATAGTGTCCGTTTCGGCATAGAAATATCCCTTCTTATTGACCAAACTCTTCACCTCCTCTGAGAGAGTCACCGGCCCCCATTTGTAATGTTTCCATTCGCTCGTGAGGGTCAGGTGCAAGCCAAAATCCTTGTCTCTATTTTCCACTGCGTACCTGGCAATCTCCGGAAACCAAGGGCAAGGCACCATGATGCTGGCCGAATTGACCATGCCCTCCTCCATGGCCTGGATGGTAGCCATGTTCTCCGAGTGGCTCACGCCTACATCATCGGCATGTATGATAAGCAGCTTGGCGTCAGCAGAATAACCCAGCCGTTCCGCAAGGGTTTGGGCTTCACTAAACAAGAAAAATGAGGTAAAAATTACGGTGAACAATTGTTTCATAATCATTGCAATCGTTTGCTAAACTTCTAAGAGTCAGCAATCTCGTGAAAATGATTTAATTCAATCAAAGCACCTTTATATTAGCGGATAGCCTTGACCAAAAACAGTATGAAAAAGCTCAACCTTCTGGCGCTTGCCACCCTTATAATCTTTGGCTGTAGCCAACCCAAATCAGATGATTCTTCCCCTCAAAGCGATTCTACTTCGGAAGTAACCTATCCTGAAAAAATTGCCGGTTCCACGATCTATGAAGTCAACATCAGGCAGCACACGCCCGAAGGGACCTTCAATGCGTTTGCAGCTGACCTCCCCAGATTGAAAGATCTGGGTGTCGAAGTTCTTTGGCTCATGCCCATCAACCCCATTTCCGAGAAAAACAGAAAAGGACCTCTTGGTAGCTACTATGCCGTGGGCGATTACAAAGCCGTGAACCCGGAATTTGGAACAGATGAGGATTTCCAAAACCTGGTGAACAAAATCCATGAGTTGGGCATGTACGTGATTCTCGATTGGGTACCGAATCACACGGGCTGGGATCATCCCTGGATTACTTCTAGCCCTGATTTCTACACCAAGGATGCCGAGGGAAATATCACCTACGAGGCAGACTGGACGGACATTGCGTTGCTCAATCACTACAACAAGGGCACGCGAGATTCCATGATCGCTTCTATGAAATACTGGGTCACGGAGTTTGACATTGATGGATTCCGGCAAGATCATGCCGCCCATGAGATTCCGCTTTTTTTCTGGGAAGAAGCCACCAGGGAGCTCGATCCTCTGAAAGACCTGCTTTGGCTTGCCGAATGGGATGGGGCCCGAATGCACAAAGAATTTGACGTCACGTATGCGTGGGCACTGATGCATTTGCAGAATGAAGTGGCCAAGGGTGAGAAAAATGCAAACGACATAGAGAAGTATTTAAAAGACGAAATGCACGAGTACGGCAGGGAGCCATTCCGGATGACTATCGCCACCAACCACGACGAAAACTCATGGAACGGAACCGTATTCGAGCGGTATGGAGAGGGTCATAAGACATTTGCCACATTCATCTTTACCGCCTACGGCATCCCTATGCTGTACTCCGGACAGGAAGTCGGGCTGGACGAGCGATTGAAATTCTTCGAAAAAGACACGATCAATTGGAGCGATCCACTGAAGCTTCAGCCTTTTTATAAATCACTCGTCAGTCTTCATAAGGAGAATCAGGCATTGTGGGCAGGACACTACGGTGGCACACCACAGCGCATAAACAACGACGAATGGATATATGCTTTCAAACGCGAAAAAGAAGGCAATCAGGTCATTGGCATCTTGAATTTCTCGGATAAAAATCAGGCTTTAAATCTTACTGATAATTCCGTTTCGGGCACCTACACTGATTACTTCACTCAGGAGAATTTCACCCTAGGCGTTGACCCATTAGTGCTGGCACCTTGGCAGTATTTAATTTTCGTCTCGAACGACTAATGATGGATATCGAAGCTTTAAAATATCCGGTTGGGAAATTCCAAAGACCCGAACTCTTCGATAAAAAAGTCATCTCTGACTTCATTTCCATTTTAGAGGATTTTCCATCGAAAATTAAGCAGCTCACGGAAAATCTAACCGTGGAAGAATTGAACTGGCCTTATCGACCGGAAGGCTGGACGGTGAAGCAGGTGGTTCATCATTGTGCAGACAGCCACATGAATAGCCTCGTTCGTTTCAAATGGACACTCACCGAAGACACCCCTACTATCAAAGCCTACGAAGAAGCCAATTGGGCTCGTTTGGTCGACTCTCAGCAAGACGATATTTCTACTTCATTGAATTTCCTGTCTGCTCTTCATGCCAAATGGGTGTTTTTGCTTAAAAATTTATCTGAAGAAGAGTATAATCGTGCCTTCATCCATCCAGAACATGGAAAAAAGGTTAACTTAAAAATGAATCTCGCCATATATGCCTGGCACTGTCGCCACCACTTAGCTCACGTAGAGCAAGCTTTGAAGCATAAAGGCAAGTTCTAACCTTAACTACACAAAATGGCCAAATTCAACATTGCAGTGCTTGGGCCCATCCCGAGAGACCACATCACTACTCACAAAGGTGAGGTTATCGAAAAATACGGTGGAGTGAACAATCCCGTGATTGCTATTTCTAAGCTACTGGAAGACCAAGGCACGGTGTATCCAGTGACGCATGTGAGGAAATCTGATCATGCCCCGATCAATGACATATTGAAGCCCTATAAAAATGTAAACCTTGATTTTATCCGATCAGATGCCGACATGGGCGACATCATCAGTCTCACATTTGTAGATCAAAATAAGCGACTGGAGAAACAGACCGGCTTGATGAATCCGATACTGCCGGCCGATGTTGAGGGAATTCTACATTGTGATGTGTTTGTGTGTGTACCCATTACCGATTTTGAGATTCCCTATGAAACCATCAGGTATATAAAGGAAAATAGCAACGGAGTAATCATCTTTGACGCGCACGGCCCTACCAACAGCCTGACCATTCACGGTGATCGAGTTATACGATTCTGGGCAGACAGGGACGTTTGGCTGCCCTATATCGACGTGCTCAAAATGAACCTGGAAGAATCCAATGCCTGCTGGTTCAAAAAAGAATACACCACCGAAGAGCTGGTAAATTTCGACGTGGACAGTCAGGAGCATCTGGAAGAATTTGCAAAGCATGTTTTGGATCGTGGCGTCAAAGCACTCATCGTCACGTTAGATGATCGCGGGTGCGTGGTATTCACCAAAACAAATGACACGATCTCCCATGAGTTCGTCCGATCCGTGTGGGTGGACAATGTGGTGGACACCACAGGATGTGGTGATTCGTTTGCCGGTGGGTTAGGGTTTGGCTTGCTGGAAGATGGCACGGATTACATCCGAGCCATGCGGTACGCCAATGCACTGGGTGCTCAAAGAACCCAAGGAAGGACCTTTGATGTATTCAAGTCCCGAAAAGAAACAGATGCCATTATTGCCGCCACTTATACCGAACAATGATTCGAAGAATTAGACTTGCCATGGTTAATGTCTGATCTTCCCACCTTTATTTACTCTATACTAAGATTCCACTCACTTTGTCTGTAATAAACGCCTGCATTTTCGATCTTGATGGTGTCATCGTAGAAACGAATCATTACCATTTCCTTGCCTGGAAAAGACTCGCCGATGAGCTCGACATACCCTTCACCGAAGAAGACAATGAGCAACTGAAAGGTGTAAGCCGGGTTGGTTCATTGGCACATATTCTCAAGTTGGGCAATCGAGAACTAGATGATGCCGAAAAAGAACGACTAATGACTCTGAAGAACAATTGGTACCTCGAGTATTTGGAAGACCTCAGACCCTCAGATGCCCTGCCCGGAGTGGTTGAGTTTTTACATTCATTGAAAGCCAATGGCATAAAGACATCCTTAGCTTCATCAAGCAAAAACGCTCGATCGATTATTGCCAAGCTCGACCTTAAAGATCAGTTTGATGCGCACAAAGACGGCAATGACGTGACAGTCGCAAAGCCAAATCCTGATATTTTTCTGATCGCAGCAGAAGCACTCGGCGTGAAGCCTTCGCACTGCGTGGTGTTTGAAGACGCCCTTGCCGGGATCGAAGCAGCAAAGCGGGCAGGGATGAGATGTGTGGGCGTAGGCGACAAAACCACCCTAAAAGATGCGGACTATGTGATTTCATCTTTTCAGGAATTAGATTTAGAAAAATTTCGTGAATTATTTCACTAAAAAAGCACTCAGCTATGAAAAATTACATCAAGCATGACGAATGGAGCATCATCGAAGAAGGCTTCAATCCACACCTTCACAAAGTATCCGAAAGCATTTTTAGCATAGGAAACGGACGGTTTGGTCAGCGTGCCAATTTCGAAGAAAAATACAGCGGCGAAACCCTTCAGGGAAACTACGTGGCAGGCGTGTACTACCCTGATAAGACGCGCGTAGGCTGGTGGAAAAACGGATATCCTGAGTATTTCGCCAAGGTGCTGAATGCCGCCAACTGGATAGGAATCGATGTGAAATTTGGTGAGGAAGAGCTTGATTTTGCCAAATGTGAAGTCACCGAATTTCGTCGAGAACTGAACATGAGAGAAGGTTATTTGGAGCGAAATGCCACAGTTAACCTTAAGCAAGGAAAACTCGAGCTGTTCTCGAAGCGATTTTGCAGCATAGTGGACGACAACCTTGGAGCCATCCTGTATTCACTAAAACCGGACTTTGATGGCACAGTCACGCTCACTCCCTACGTGGATGCTGATGTGGTCAATCAAGACGCCAACTACGATGAGAAATTCTGGATCGGTGTAGATCAAAAAGCGAAGAATGGATCAGGGTGGGTCATCGCCGAAACCAAAAAGACAGCCTTTCAGGTGTGCACCGGCATGAGGTATGAAATCTACAAAAACGAAGAGCCTGTAGATTTTAAAGCCCAAACCGAGGAAAAGGACAAGTATGTTTCCAATGCCGTCACCATTAAATTTCATGCAGGAGACGAACTAGTGATTTGTAAATACGCAGCAAATATTTCGTCTCAAAACGTACCAAAGGATCAGCTGAGCACTGTGTGCGAGCAGGAATTAGCCAAGGCCATGGAGAAAGGTTTTGACCTGATGTCGGAAGAGCAAGCAGACGCCTGGGGCAAAAAATGGGAAGGCGGAGATATCCTCATCGATGGGGACGTTTCGGCTCAGCAGGGTATCCGATTCAATATTTTCCAGCTTCATCAAACTTACACAGGAGAAGATGAGCGATTGAATATCGGGCCAAAAGGATTCACTGGTGAGAAATACGGAGGCAGTACCTACTGGGATACCGAAGCATATTGCTTGCCCTTTTATCTGAGTACGGCACCTCAGCAGGTTGCCAGAAACTTGCTCGTATACAGGTACAAACATTTGCAGAGAGCAATAGAAAATGCCCAGAAGCTCGGCTTCACTAATGGTGCTGCCCTCTACCCGATGGTGACCATGAACGGTGAAGAATGCCACAATGAGTGGGAAATCACGTTTGAAGAAATCCATAGAAATGGTGCCATCGCCTATGCCATTTTTGACTACATCAATTACACCGATGATAAGGACTATCTGACCGAATACGGTCTCGAAGTGCTCCTTGGCATCTCAAGATTCTGGGCGCAGCGAGTGAATTTCTCTGAGGAAAAAGGGAAATATGTAATGCTAGGCGTCACCGGGCCCAACGAGTATGAAAACAATGTGAACAACAACTGGTACACATTGAAAATAGCCGATTGGACGCTCAGGTACACACAGGAAGCCATCGACTTTGTGAAGTCCACGGATGCCAAGAGATATGATGCGATTGTGCAGAAAACATCCTTCAATGAAAAGGATGAAGTGGCCAAGTGGCAGGATATTACATCCAAACTGTACTTGCCAGAAGACAAAACTCGTGGCATATTCCTACAGCAAGACGGCTTCCTGGACAAGGAGATTCTGCCGATCAGTAAACTCGATCAATCTCAGCGTCCGCTCAACC
>CAYORY010000105.1:0-6995 GCA_964406435.1 uncultured Roseivirgaceae bacterium
AAACGGCGGAAAAGGTTGAGAAATCAAACAAACTAATCCAAATGACCGTGGACACAGGGCTTGACACCCGAACGATTCTTAGCGGCATTGCCAAGCATTTTACTCCAGAAGAAATGGTGGATAAAAAAGTGGTAGTTTTAACTAACCTCTCACCTCGCATGATCATGGGCATAGAATCCCAAGGAATGCTCCTCTTTGCGGAAAATGCTAACGGAGATTTAAAACCAGTCACGCCGGATAAGGAAGCCGAGAATGGCGCAACAATAGCCTGATGGAAAATTTTCAATTACTAAAATACGAATACGTAGAGCTTTTCAAGCTCCTAAAAATCATGGACTGGGCTTCATCAGGCGGGGAAGCCAAGCAATTGATAGATGAAGGAAATGTGAAAGTGAATGGAGAAGTGGAAACCCAAAGAAGGAAAAAACTACGTGCCGGCGATGAGGTAGAATTTGGAGGTAGACTCATGAAAATAGAAACCAGAAAATGAAACTTGCTGCAATTGATATTGGCTCCAATGCAGTCCGCCTGCAAATCACCAACACCATTGAATATCAAAATGTAGTAACTTTCAAAAAACTAGAGTATATCCGATTTCCACTTCGCCTTGGCTTTGATGTATTCACCAATGGGCGTATCAGTGAGTACAACAAAGAGCGCTTCCTGAAATTGATGAATGCCTATAAGATGATGATCGATCTCTACGAAGTAGATCAGTTCTATGCTTGCGCCACCTCCGCCATGAGAGAATCCGAAAACGGTCTCCAGATTCTAGATAGAGTGCGAGCCGAATGGGGCCTGGATATTGAAATAATCGATGGAGACGAAGAGGCCCGACTCATTAATGAAGCAGTCAAGCTGTCCACCTCCTACCCAAAGTATCTTCATGTGGATGTGGGTGGCGGCAGTACCGAACTCAACTACTACATCAACGGCGAAATAATATCGTCCCGGTCATTCAACACAGGATCCGTCCGAAGACTTGGACGCCTCGATGGCCCAGATGTACTTACTCAGATGCAAAACTGGATTCATAAGATCATTAAGCCAGATGGCAAGCTGGCGGCAATTGGCACTGGCGGAAACATCAACAAACTTTTTGAGCTCTCTGCCGCAAAAAAAGAATCAAGAACAATCTCCATGGACATGCTCCAGGATGTCGTGCGCATGCTCACCAGCATGAGCTTGGAAGAAAGGATGCTCAAACTTCAACTAAACGCCGACCGTGCAGATGTCATCATTCCAGCTTCTGAGATTTACCTGGCAGTGATGGCACTGGCCAAAGTGAAGAAAATTTTAGTTCCGGATGTAGGACTCAAAGATGGCATCAACATCATGCTCTACGAGCGGGGCAACCCTAACCACGGTAAACTGCTTGTAAGAAATTAATCTCTCTTCAAAAGGTGGGCATTGATAGCCTCCATTATTTCCTTAATCTCCGGCTCAAGTGCCTCCTGCTCGGTATAGAAATCAGTGACCCTCACATCCCCTTCTTCAGTCTTCAAAAAGATTGTTTTCTGAAACTCATCCACCCCTTCCGAAGACTGACTAGACCAATCCACCGTATTGACATCTATTCCCTTGTATCCACGAATCTGATATGATTTGGAATTCGCAAAGAAGTAAACCGACTTCTTAATCATGGTAGTATGAGTCCAATCGAATAGCGTAATTGGCCTGAACCCCCTGAAATTAAATCGAAGCACAATGAACAGAATAAGTACGGCCAAGATGTACATAAGCACAGCCGCCGATTCAAACACTGATGCGATAAGGATGAAAACAGACATACCAATGATGCCCACTACCCACGAAACAATGTTGAATTTTCTCTTTCTCACAAGTCGAATTTCCTTGTCCGAAACGGAAAACGTATAACCTTGATCTTGTAAAAATGCCTCTAAGGATGCCATGGTGATTAGATTGGTATGGCTAAAGATGCAATTTTTTGAGAAAATAATCCTTAAGAAAAGATCATTTATTACAAAGAGAAAAATCTAAAACTCGATTTATAAAGAACCTAAGCTCTGCCCAGCACATACAGCATTCTACCATGCGATACGAGCGCTCCCCAAAAGGTATCATACGAATGATATGGGACATTGAATTCCTCAGCAGTCTGCCTTACAATCTTCGAGATTTTTCGGTAATGAATGTGGCAGATATTGGGAAATAAGTGATGTTCTATTTGATAGTTCAATCCCCCCACATACCACGACAGCAAACGATTCTTAGGAGCAAAATTACAAGTGGTTTTGAGCTGATGCACCGACCAGTTCTCGTCAATCACATCGTCTTCATTAGGAAGCGGATACTCATTCCCCTCAATGACATGAGCTGGCTGAAAAATAATAGCAAGAATGAACCCAGCCACCCAATGCATAATAAAAAAACCAAGAAAGATGATCCAGATAGAAAACGACGTGAAGATGACCGGAATCACAATAATATAACCGTAGTAGAAAAGCTTCGAAGCAATTAACCAAGCCCACGCCTTACCCACGGGCTGCTGCTTAGCAAGCATCCCATCCTTGGTGTACCAGATTAGTTGCTTGATGTCCTTGATCACAATCCAACTAAAAGTCATCAGGCCATATAAAAACCAAGCATACACATGCTGATACCTATGAATTTTCTTTCTATTCGAATTTGGAGAAAGTCGCAAAATCCCCCCCTTAGGAGAAACATCCTCATCGTGACCATCCACATTGGTATAAGTATGGTGCTTCACATTGTGCTGAATCTTCCAATTCGTAGCATTCCCCCCTACCAAGTTCAATGAATAACCAATGATCTTATTCCAAAGCCGACTCTTGGCGTATGCCCCATGATTGGCATCATGCATCACCGACAATCCTATTCCGGCAAGACCAATTCCCACGATCACCTGCATCACGACAAAGAGCCACACGGTTTGCACCGCTCCGGAGAGAATTAATGCATAGGGCACGAAATATATGGAGAACATCACCACCGATTTCAGCACCATCTCCCAATTGCCATGCCGCATGATTCCCTTCGTTTTAAAATAATCGCTCACACGAAGGTTCAGCACTTTACTAAACTCACGATGAAGATTGTTGTTGAATTTTGTTTGGGCAATACCGCTCATAGGATTGGGCTCTTAGCTGTTCAGGTTGTAAAGGTACATCATCAAGGTCGGTTGAGCCTGTAAAAGTTCCCAACTGACCTTTCAGTCAAATCTAAAATGACAACAATAATTTTTCCAAATTTATTATGCATGCATACTATATTTCTTCTTACATTTGTTATGCATGCATACTAATTATCGTCTAAAAACAATATCAAATAGCTAATTCCATGGAAACAGTAGTTGAAAAAACAGCGCTCAAAGGAGGAGAATTCTTAGTCAAAGAAACACCCGCCCATGACATCTTCATCCCTGAAGAATTCACAGAAGAACAGAAAATGATGGCAGCAGCCACCATAGACTTTGTCAGAAAAGAAATTGATCCACACATCGACAGGATGGACAGTCTTGAAGAGGGTTTCATGAGCAACCTAATGACCAAAGCCGGTGAACTTGGCCTGCTTGGAGTCAACGTTCCTGAAGAATACGGAGGCATGGGCATGAGTTTCAACACTGGCATGCTCATCGCCGATATCGTAGGTATAGGCGGCTCATTTTCTACCGCATATGGCGCACACACGGGGATAGGCACCTTACCGATAATCTACTACGGCACAGAAGAGCAAAAACAAAAATACCTACCAAAGCTAGCCTCAGGGGAATGGAAAGCATGCTATTGCCTGACAGAACCTGATGCAGGCTCGGATGCCAACTCGGGCAAAACCAACGCAAAACTCTCTGACGATGGAAAGCACTACGTCATTAATGGTCAGAAGATGTGGATATCCAACGCTGGATTTGCAGACCTGTTCATCGTTTTTGCCAAAATCGATGACGACAAAAAATTGACGGCATTTATAGCCGAAAAAACCTTTCCCGGAATCGTTTTGAATGGAGAAGAAAAGAAACTTGGCATCAAGGGATCTTCCACCCAGCAGGTTTTCTTCAATGACTGCAAAGTACCTGTGGAAAATATGCTTTCAGAGCGAGAGAATGGCTTCAAAATCGCGGTGAATGTGCTCAATGTGGGACGAATAAAACTAGGTGCAGGCGTTATCGCAGGTTGTAAAGAAGTGATCTCTATTGCAACCAGCTATGCCAATCAAAGAAAACAGTTCAAAACCCCCATCTCTTCGTTCGGAGCTATCCAGACCAAAATAGCCAAGATGTCGGCCAAAACCTTCGCATCAGAATCGGCGGCTTATCGTGCAGGCAATGACATTGAGAGTGAAATCAAAAAACTAGAAACGGATGGTCTCTCCCACTCAGATGCTAAAATGAAAGGCGTAGAGCAATTTGCGGTAGAATGTGCAATCATAAAAATACATGGCTCTGAGGTCCTCGACTATGTAGTGGACGAGGGGGTGCAGATTTATGGAGGCATGGGATTTTCTGAAGAAGGCCCCATGGCCAGACCATACAGAGACGCTCGTATCGCCAGAATCTATGAAGGCACCAATGAAATTAACAGGATGCTCTTGGTAGGAATGATGTTCAAGAAAGCGATGAAAGGCGAGCTTGACCTGTTCGGACCAGCAATGGCAGTGGGCAAGGAGCTTACATCAATACCATCATTCGACAGTCCGGACTTAAGCGCACCAATGGCTGCTGAAAAAGCAGTAGTGAAAAACCTGAAAAAAGCCGTCTTAATGGCAGCCGGAAAAGCCGCAGAGACTTTCGGCCCAAAACTCGATCACGAGCAAGAAGTATTAATGAGCTTGGCCGATATGCTGATAGAAGTGTACGTGGCTGAATCCGCGATCCTCAGAACGGAGAAACTCATCAGTCTATACGGCGAAGAAGGCGCCAAATTGTATACAGATATGACCAGATTGTACCTCGCAGAAGCAGTTCAAAAAGTAAAGAACCATGGAGATGAAGCTGTGGCTTGCTTCGCAGAAGGAGATGAACTGAAAGTGATGCTGATGGGATTGAAACGATTTACAAAAGTTGAGCCTTTCAACACCAAAGAACTCAGAAGAGCCATAGCTGCTAAGGCTATTGAAGCAAATGGCTATCCTTACGACCTTTATTCATAGTTAGATTTGGTTGTTAGTAGACTAGCCTCTCTGAGAAAAATCAGGGAGGCTTTTTATTTCAGGGGATCAGGAAAAAATATCCACATTGATGAAACCATTTATATGTACATACAGTTAATGTATCAACTTATAATAAAATAGTTTACAAAAATGGAAATACTAACAACTACAAAATGGGCTATTGATCCCACACATAGCGAAGTTCAATTTAAGATCAAGCATTTGGTCATATCTACAGTGACAGGTACTTTTAAGAAATTTGGTGGAGTATTGGAAACAGAAAACGAAGATTTTGATGGTGCCAATGCCTCCTTCTCTATTGCCGTGGATAGCATTGATACCAATGTTGCAGACAGAGATGCTCACCTAAAAAGCGATGACTTTTTTAACGCACCCCAATTTCCTCAAATCACCTTCGATGGTAAATTGAAAAAAGTCAGCGATACGAAATACAAACTTATTGGTCCACTCACCATACGTGACCAATCGATTGAATTGGAGTTCGATGCAGAACTTGGCGGAACAATGGTCGATGGCTATGGACAAACTAAAGCAGGGTTTGAAATAAATGGCGTGGTGAACAGAAAAGAGTTTGGTTTGAAGTGGGACATGGTGACAGAAGCTGGAGGCGTAGTGGTTGGTGATGAAGTGAAGCTTCATTTGAATGTTCAACTTGTTCGACAATAACCAATTGTACGTAGAGTAAGAGGGCATCCCTTGAGCAGGATGCCCTTATTTTTACACTAAAAAATTATGAGCTACACCTTACCCTCCGAAACAAGAATTGGTCACGTTCATCTCAAAGTATCCAATATTGATAAGGCTCTCGCTTTTTACCATGGGCTACTCGGTTTTGAGATAACAGAACGATTAGGAGATCAGGCCGTTTTCATCTCGGCAGGAGGCTACCATCATCATATTGGCCTCAATACATGGAACAGTTTAGGTGCTCCTAAAGCCGAACGATATGGGGTTGGACTCTTTCACACCGCCATTGTGTTCCCAACTCGGAGAGATTTAGCCGCAATTGTCAAAAGATTGATTGATGAAAAGTATCCATTGACGGGTGTCGCTGATCATGGGGTTTCTGAGGCCATTTATTTGGATGATCCTGACGGAAACGGAGTAGAATTGTACTGGGACAGACCCAGGGAAGAGTGGCCAAAGAAATCCGATGGTACAATAAAAATGTTTACTCATCCGCTCAACTTGGAAGGGCTGCTGGGTGAACTCGAAAAATGAAATAACTATAGAAAGAATATGAGCGAATCATCAGTTAAGAACATAAAGCCATTGGGCTTTCCCTGGCAGACACAAGATCCTTTTATTTTCTGTGCGTACCATGAGGACAACTACCCGGAGGGCAATGACGAACTTGGGCCAAAAGCCTCACTTGCGGGTCGCAACATAGGGCAAGATTTTCAGGGAAAAGACGGGTGGAATATGTACCATGGCAGTACCGTCCCCGGATTTCCCTATCATCCTCATTATGGGTTTGAGACGGTCACCATTGTTCAGGAAGGGTTGGTAGATCATGCCGATTCTATGGGCGCTGCTGGGAGGTTTGGTGATGGAGACGTGCAATGGATGACTGCCGGAGGTGGCGTGAATCATTCGGAAATGTTTCCGCTTCATCATGCTGACAAACCCAATCCTTTTTTACTTTTTCAGCTATGGCTGAATCTTCCAAAGGATAGTAAAAAAGTAGAACCCCACTTTAAGATGCTTTGGCATGAAGATATCCCGGTGGTCTCAGTAATGGATACTTCAGGAAAAGCGACGGAGGTGAAGGTGATAGCAGGAGAATATGACGGGAATAAAGCGCCCTCACCTGCCCCGAATTCATGGGCGGCCAACCCTGAAAA
>CAYORY010000106.1:0-6983 GCA_964406435.1 uncultured Roseivirgaceae bacterium
AAGGAATTTTATGGCTAGTTCGAATCTGATCCGCTAGCCAAATCCCAGTTTTCTCACCTTTCAGATGAATATCCAAAAGTGCCAGATCAGGCGTTTCTTTTTCTATGGCCTGCAGTGCGGCTTCTGCCCGTATATGAATGCCTGTCACCTCATAGCCATAGTCCTCCAGCATGTCCAGAATGGACTCGGCGGTGATCATTTCGTCTTCGACGATCATTATTTTCAGTGGAGTGTTCATGCGGCAAATTTTAGTTCGAACGAGGTTCCGTTCGTGGTGTGAAATTGGAATTCTCCCTCCAGCTGCTGGCTGAGCATGCGCACAAGTCTGAGCCCGAGGGATTTGGCTTTTCGAAGATCGATTGCCTCGGGAATTCCTTTGCCATCGTCTTGGATTTTTATGTTGTACATATTTTCCTCACGGTGAATAGCAATGCTGAAGGAGCCAGACTCCAAGTCATCAAATGCGTACTTGAACGCATTGGTGGCCATCTCATTCACAATCAGTCCAAGGGGTATGGCCGTATCTATGTCGAACTGGATGTTTTCGGCATTAATATTAATGTTCACTTTTTTCATTTCCGCTCCAAAAGACGCTCGAATTTCCGTGACGAGTTCTGTCAGATACTCATCAAAGGGAATGCTTTTGAGGTCTTCGTTTTCGTACAGCTTTTGGTGAATGAGGGCCATGGATCGCACTCGACCTTGCCCTTCTTCTAGCACTTTTCTGTAGTCCTCATCGTCGAATTTTCCAGATTGAAGATAGAGGAGACTGGCGATAATCTGCAGGTTGTTCTTCACTCGATGGTGGATTTCTTTTAGGAGAGATTCACGTTCGGTTAAGCTTTTTTCAATAATATCTTTTTGATCTGAGATGGTCTCGTTATCCAAAAGCGCTTGATCTTTTTGTGCTTGCAGCTCAATTGTGCGTTCGGTTACCTGTTTTTCCAATTCTACTCTTTTTCTTTTGAGGTACCTGTCACGACCTACAAAAAGCGAAATGATAATAATGACATAAGATAAATACGCAATATTTGTTTGGTACCACGGTGGTGTTACTGTGATAAGCAAGGATGACGGGGCTCCCCAAATGCCATCAAAGTTGGTGGCTCTGACTTCCAACGTATAACTCCCATGTGGCAAGTCAGTAAAATCGATTTTCCACTCGGATAGATCAATCCAACCATCATTACTAAGCTCCCTGATTTGATAGGCAAAGAAAGTCTTTGAAGGCTCAATAATTTCTTGACTAAAAACATGAATGGAAAAGAAGTTGTCGTTGTGACTTAATTCTATTTCGTCTACATCAAGCAAAGACGATTTTGTCATGCTTGTCCCATTATATTTAGTCAGATTAGAAAAAATTACTTTGGGTTTAGAATCCTTAATTTTAACTAGTTCCGGATACCAAGACTCAAATCCCTGAAGACCTCCGGCATACATTTTCCCTTGACTATTTTTGTAAAAACTCCCTGGATTGAATTGATCATTGCATAAACCATCTTCTGATGTGAACTGAAATATTTCATTGGTACGAGTATCAAGCAGGTTCAATCCGCTACCGGTAGTGCACCATACCCTTCCTTGCTTATCTACATCAACACCGAGTACAGCTTTGTTGCTTAGTCCGTCTTTTTCTCGATACCATGTGACCTTTCCTTCGGAATACTTCACAAGACCTTCTTGTGTCCCAATCCATAGTATCTTATTATCAATTACAAGGTCATTGATCGTAAGTGAATCAAGAACTGTGTGAGTCGAATCGATCTGTTTTGTTTCTCGGTCAAATGAAAACAGACCACTGCGAGAACCCACCCAAAGCTTTTTCTGATCATAGATTTCAATGTCGTTAATAACATCGCTGAAGTTTGACTTCACTGGACTTACTCTCTGGTAAGACTTTATTTCTCCAGTGATTTGATTGAGCATCGCCAGTCCGTGACTTGTCCCTATCCAGACTTCATTTTCCTCGGTTACAATTTTAGAGACGTAGTTAGACGGGAGTGAAGAACCTTTTTTTGAGTCCTTGGTGAAGTGAGTAAATGTATTCTTCGCAATATATAATTTACTCAAACCACCTTCATATGATCCAATCCATATATTTCCCTGATTGTCTCCCTCCACATCCAGCACTGTATAGTCTAATAATGAGTGAATTCCTTTGCCAGTAAAAGGGTAATTGAAGAAGCGCCCAGTTGACTTATCGAGTCTGCTAAGCCCTAAGTTGTTATTACCGACCCATAGGAACTTATCGTCCTCATAAAAGTCATGAACATCATTGGATCCAAGACTTTCAGAATCAAAGGGATTTTGTTCGTTCTTATTAAATCTTTGAAGAATTGGGTGGAACTGATTGATGCCACCTCCGTCCGTACTTACCCAGATGTTGCCATTGCTATCGGTATGAATTCCCCATGCGTCTGGATCGTTCAATGACTCGGCGTTTTTTGGATCAAATGTGTAATTGGTAAAGTGCTCGGACTTTTCATCAAAGTGATAAATGCCGCCACCATTCGTGCCTATAAGAACCCCGAAATTAGATTCGAGTAAGTCAAGAGCCGAAAAAAAGAGGCCAAGTCCATTGTCTCCATTTTTGTATTGTTTGAGGTTTTCCGATTCCAGATCAAATCGGTTAATAACAACCTCATTTGTCGGCAGTAGGCTGCCAAACCAGAGTTCATTTTGAGAAGACTTCAGTATATCATAAGTATAGACGCCAAGTTGAGAAAAAACCGGATGCGCATCGTTGATTCTGTTACGAAATTTCAGGGTGCTCTTATCTAGAATATTCAGACCATCAAGCGTTTTGGCGTAGACGAATGTCGAATCTACTTCTAACGAGCGCACATGATTGTTCCCGATCGAAAATTCATTTTCAGGGTCATTCATGAAAACAACTAAAGAATCGGTGGTTATTTGAAAGAGTCCGTTACTAGTAGCGGCCCAAACGGATCCGTTCGGATCTTTTTTCATTTGATAGACATAGACATTTCTCAGTCTCTCGTCGGAATATGGCTTTATTGTTTCAGTTGCGATATTTAGTATTTCTATTCCCTTTTCTGTTCCGACCAATAACTCGGTACTGGAAACCTGAGAGACATCAAAAATATAGTCGTTGCGTAGCGTTGTTGAATCTTGGCTGTCGCTGCGATATTGGACTATGCTATTTCCATCATACCGGTTGAGACCTTGGCGTGTGCCTATCCACAAGAACCCGTAGGTGTCTTGAAAGACGAAATTTGCCGACCCATTTGACAGACCATCTTTGGTGGCTATTTTTCTAAACCTGAGATCGGGAGCTTGCGCTGAAATCTCGTGGGCACAAAACAGGAGAAAAATGCAAAAAAGAGTGATTGATTTCACTAAGTTGATTGTCTGATGTAAATGAACAAGATATTGTAATTAAATAAAAGGCCAGCCAGAATTGCTTCCGGCCAGCCTGCAACCTGCCTTAGTTGGTCTTATGTTTCATTATTCGATCACGATTTTTCTGGTAAGGCGAGAGTCACCTTTTTGAAGGGTCAGGAAGTAAATTCCTGAATTAGCCCCGGCAAGGTTTACCTGTGTCTTTCCATTCTCAAGTCTTTGGAATGCAAGATTTATCTGTGATCCCTTGATGTCGATTACAGTGATTTCTGCGCCCACCCACTGGTCACTCACATTCAAGTTGAATGTTCCTACCGATGGATTTGGATAAACCTCAACAAAAGATTCAATTCCTTCCGAGCCGAGTACGGTAGTTATCTCGATGGTAAAGTCATCGCTGACCGTGGCTCCACTAAGGTCGGTGGAAGTAATGGTTATGCTGTACGTTGCTTGCTGGCTAAAGAACAGCCTTTCTGCTACTTGTAGCTCATCGCTATTTTCTCCCCCGATCTGGAAGCTAGCTGCATCCGTGCCTGAAATTGTGTAGGTGAATTCATCAGATTCGTCAGTATCAGTCGTACTCAACTCACCCACCACAGAATTGACATCCAAGCCACTCTCAATGATGGTATTTGACAGACTAAGTGCTGTGGGTGCGTTGTTAGGAATTACAGTGAGAATAAATGAATCACCAAAAGTTCCTCCTTCACTATCGGTAGTTACCAGTGTTATACCATAAGACGATTGTGATCCGTCAATGACGACTGCCGTTTGAAGCTCGTTACCTGAGATTTGGAAATTTTCTGAATCGGTACCTGCCTTGATGCTATACGTATGGGAGTCACCAGCATCCTGATCCTCAGTGCTTAGGAATGCTATGACTGTGCCAACAGGTCGATTGGCTACAATTTCTGAGTTATCAATGGTAATGACTGTTGGTGCGTCATTCACGTCCGTGACGTTGATCACAAAATCCTCGTCATGGGTTGCTCCATTTGGGTCTTCGGTGGTTATCGTGATCATGTATTCGCTTTTTGTTTCGAAATCGAATGGAGTCACGCTCACCAGTTCATCCAGATTGCTTCCACTTATGTTGAAGAATGAACCGTCAGGGCCGGAGATGCTGTAAGTGTGAGTGCCAGTCTGCTCAGGATCCTCATCCTCCGTGGTTAAGGAACCAATGAATGTGCCCATGTCGGCATTTTCCTCAATTGTGTTAGTCGTTAGTTCAATTGCCGTTGGAGGATCGTTTCTATCTCCTACGCTGAAATTAAACTCATCGCTCACGGTAAGACCACCTTGATCGGTAGAGGTGATGGTCAACGTATAGCTGTCTTTTTCTTCAAAGTTAAATGGTGTGCCTACTTGCAGCTCGTCACCGTTTACTTGAAACAGCCCTGCATCCTCACCACTAATGGTGTAGGTGTAGGTATCCACGGCATCTTCGTCGATGGTGGACATGATGCTGATCACTGTACCGGTAGGGTCATTTTCTACGATTCCATTGTCACTAATAGTAAGGTCTGTTGGTTGATCATTGGTATCCACAATTGAGATGAAAATGGTTTCTTCATATTCATCCGTTCCATCACTTGAGAACACCACAATCTCGTAGAGGTTTTTCGATTCGAAGTTGAAGCTTGCGGCAGTTTGCAGCTCCTCACCATTTGCACCTCCTAGCTGGAAACTGTTCTTGTCCGGCCCACTGATCTGATAGGTGTGCGTATCAGATGCATCCTGATCTATGGAAGAAAAAGAGCCCACCAACGTGCCTGAAGATAAATTCTCCTCTACTTCTGTGCTGGTGATCAACACGTCCGTGGGAGCGTCATTATTATCCAGCACGTCGATGGTGAAGGCTTGTGAGTGAGTGAGACCCGCTTCGTCTTCTGTAGTGATTATGATAGAATAAGTGTTTTTGGTTTCAAAATCGAAACTAGATGTAGTCTCCAGCAAATCTCCATCACCCCCAATCTGAAATGATGCTGCGTCTGTTCCAGAGATAGAGTAGGTATGGCTGTCCTCGAAATCCACATCCGCTGTGGTTAATTCTCCAACAAAGACGATTCCTGCATTTTCCTCCACTTCTGTTCCAGAAAGCATGATGTCCGTTGGGGCATCCGGGCCATCCAAGATCAGAATGGTAAAATCATCTGTGAATTGGAGCCCTCCAACATCTGTGGTGGTAATCGAGATATCGTAGCTAGCCTGTGATTCAAAATCAAATACTTCCGTTGTGATCACGTTGCTGCCATCGATATCAAAAGATGCAGCATCTGTTCCGCTGATGGTATAGGTATGACTGTCTCCTGCGTCCACATCCGTGGTGATCAAGGAACCCACAATAGTTCCAGCAGTAGCATTTTCCTCAATTTCATTGTCACCTTCCACAAAGGCGATGGCTGTGGCCACCTCGTTTTCATTAGTGATGGTGATCGTAAATGCTTTGTCAAGGGTTCCGCCATTTCCGTCATCCGAAGTAATCGTAATGGAGTAGCTGTTTTTTGTCTCAAGATCGAAAGCGGCATTTACTAGGAGTTCATCATTATTGGTTCCTCCAATCTGGAAACTGGACATATCTGTCCCGGAGATCGAGTAGGTGTGACTGTCCGTAGCGTCCTGATCTTCTGTGCTCAATGTGCCAATTACTGTTCCGACCACACTGTTTTCCTGAACCGATGCATTGCTGAGAGAAATGTTATTTGGCCTGTCATTGACGTCATTTAGATTGATTGTAAACGACTTGGTAAACTCAAGATCACCCGCATCTGTCGTGGTGATATCGATGGAAAAGGTGTTTTTCCCTTCAAAATCATATCCATCGAGCGTGATCAAATCACTGCCATCTATGTCAAAATAAAATCCGTCTGTACCTGAGATCGCATAAGTGAAAGAATCCTCCGCATCAGCATCAGTCGTGGAGAACGTCCCCACCACAGTAAATGGCGGTGTGTTTTCGTCCACATTATCCGAGTCTATGGAGATGTCCGTCGGTGCATTGTCATTCACATTAGTTACAATAATGGTGAAGTCTTCGTCGTAAGTGCCGCCAAGTCCATCATCGGTCGTGATGGTGATGCTGAATTCATTTTGACCTTCAAAATCAAATGAAGCAGCAGTGAAGAGCTGATCCTCATTTGTTCCTCCAATCGCAAAACTTGCTGCATCCGTACCTGAAATGCTGTAAGAATGCTCATCTGCAATATCAGCATCCGTAGTGGTCAGTGAACCAACCAACGTGCTTGCTGCATTGTTTTCAGATACGGAAGTTCCGGTGATGTCAATATCTGTTGGCGTTTGGTTTGGAAGTACTTGAATAATGAAGTCTTCCATGTACTCTAAGCCATCATTGTCGGTAGTCGTGATGGTTATAGAAAATGAATTTTGGACATCATAGTTGAATACTTCATTGGCCTGAAGCTCATCGTTGTTTGAGCCACCAATTTGGAAACTGGTTGCATCCGTGCCACTGATCGAGTAGGTATGTGTGGCGCCAGCATCTTGATCAGTGCTTGAAAGCGTTCCCATCACTTGCCCTATGGCTTGATTTTGTAATGCCTCTACTGTTTCTACATCACCGTCTCCAAGGAATGAGTCGGATAGTGAGATGTCAGTTGGTG
>CAYORY010000107.1:0-6932 GCA_964406435.1 uncultured Roseivirgaceae bacterium
GTCAATGGATGAATGGGATCGAAGCTTAACTTCATAAGATCGGACGTGTCAGACTCCAGCGTCAGCTGACCATCTGTTGCCTCCTCGGTAGAAATTTCAACAATTGCGCCGCTATTTACAGTGAGCACAGGAGGAATGGTTCGGCTAAATCTATTGTGTGTTTGGGTTTTTTCTAAGATAAAATCAGGCTTTGGATATGAAGTTTTTTCGTTGTAGGTGACTTCCGTTTTCACATTGCAGGAAATCATAAGAAGAAGTAGAATTGGCAGATATTTCATAACTAGGAATTCGTTTCACTAATCAAATACGTCATCAGGGCGGATCTGGCTTGTGCACGGACTTTACCCTTGATCAGAGGTGACCATCCAAGCAATAGGCCTGGTAAGCCAAGCGCCATTTGCGACCACTTCCAAAAGTTGAAGCTGTCTTCGTGAATAATAATTTTATCATCTTCAAAGGTCATCTTTGATTTGATGATGTTGTGAACCGGTCGCTCGGTTTTGCTGAATGTATACCTTGCTTCCCAGATGCACGAGGCACTGTCCTCCGTTTCTTCAATCGTGTGGAAATCAATTTTTAGCTGGCCTTTTGATCTTTCAATTAGCATTTTCCACATGGCACAGACTTCCTCTGATGTGAGTGTGGTGAAGACCGGATCGGAAAAATAGGCGAGTTCGTGATAGTGACTTGCCATCTTTTCAGCATCCAGGTTTTGGAATGCTGTGTAGAAAGAGGTAATTAATTCTTTACTCAAAATAGTGTGTGATTAGTAAATCTCGAACCTTTGGTACGCCTATAGTGGCGGGCTCTTCAATCAAGTGAAGATACTCATTTCCCCTTGAAATGGGCAGATTTGGATCAATGATGAACTTCGGCGTGGCATGAGAAATAATGTCCAAAAGCCCGGCTGCTGGATAAACCGCAAGAGAGGTCCCCACCACTAGAAAAATATCAGCCTCAGATGCAATTCGGGCGGCTTCTTCCATCATCGGTACCATCTCTCCAAACCAAACAATATGCGGCCTGAGTTGTGAGCCTTTTTCACATTTGTCGCCTTTTTTTAATTCCCATCCATCTAGATCATACACTAGCGTCTCATCAAGCGTGCTTCTGACCTTGAACAACTCTCCATGCAAATGGAGAACTTTTCTGCTTCCTGCCTGCTCATGAAGATTGTCCACATTTTGTGTGATGATCGTTACATCGAACTTTTCTTCCAGATCAACCAGTGCCAAATGGCCGGCATTAGGTTTTGCAGTAAGAGCCTGCTTTCTTCGTTGATTATAGAAATCAAGAACTAATTCCTGATTGGCTCGCCAACCCTGAGGGGAAGCCACCTCCATCACATCGTGACCTTCCCACAGTCCGCCTGCGTCACGGAAAGTGTTGATGCCACTTTCGGCACTAATTCCCGCCCCTGTAAGAACTGCTATTTTCTTTCTTTGTCCCATCGATCTACCTACTTTTGATAAAACAACTAATTAAACAATTATGAAAAAAATTACTGTACTGTTTGCCGCAGCGTTCTGCCTAGCTTTTTGTTTTGATGCGACCGCTCAGCAGGGAGAAATCAGGGTTTCAGGTGGGTTGGGTCTAGGGACAAATGCAAGTTTCGGCGATAATGCCTTCGATAGTGCGATGGGCCTTGGTTTAGTACTTGGAGCTGAATACTTAATTACGGATGATTTGAGTATTGCTCCTAGCTATGAATACTATTTTCCCGAAAAATTTGGTGATAGTAAGTATCGGAAGTCTTCATTTAATGTGGATGGTCGGTATTACTTTGACCAGTTTTATGGTCTGGCGGGTATTTCTTTTGCTTCATACACAGGGACCGATGGAAATGGCGACAGCCTGACTTTAACAGAAACAGGATTGAATTTAGGAGGTGGTATGAATATTCCAATTAAAGATTCAATGGATTTAAACCTTCAGGCAAAATACAATTCTCCGCTTGAGCAATTGGCTTTGCAGGCTGGTATATCGTATACATTTTGATCTGCTAAAATTTTGAATTCATGTAAGCTCTCCGGTATGCCGGGGAGCTTTTTTATTTCCTCCGAACTACCTTGACTCCAATACGGTTCATACACGAATGAAAGCCACTTTTTTGTTCTTTACCCTGGGTCTGACCTCTTGCATAAATTTCTCCTTGAGTCATGAAAGCGCCTTGGCTGAGTTCGATGGGCTTCCCGTCAAACCGCTTTTTGATTCTTTAAGAATAGATGAACGGACTATCCATTATTCCTTCATCAATCAGGGAAAGGACACGCTCGTGGCATTTGTACACGGGTCTCCAGGTTCATGGAGTGCCTTCATAGATTTCTTCAAAGCGGATACCGTACTTAGTACCATGGACATGGTCGCGATAGACAGGCCGGGTTTTGGGAATTCGGATTTTGGCAAGCCAGAACCTTCGATAGAAATCCAGGCGCAGCAAATACATGAGGTTGTGGTGTCATTCAGCCACCCCGTGAAAATACTGGTTGGACATTCGCTGGGTGGGCCGGTGGTCGCAAGGATGGCGATGGACTATCCTACAAGTTATAGCCGATTGGTATTAGTAGCTCCATCCATTGATCCAGACATGGAGAAGGACGAATGGTATCGGGGCGTGATAGCCTCCAGAGCTGGTCGATGGATGACACCTGAGGACATCTGGGTGAGCAATGAGGAGATCTTGCCGCTAAAAACTGAGTTGCAAAACATGCTGGATTGCTGGCAGTTTATTCGGTCGGAAGTGATCGTGATTCAGGGGACAAAAGACTCGCTGGTGCCCAAAGAAAACGCAGATTTTGCGAGTACCGTGCTCTCGGATTCAATTCTGGAGGTTCGGTTACTAGAAGGGGTCGATCACTTCATCCCCTGGACGCATCCGCAGGAGATCATAAAAGCGCTGTATTAAAAATCCTCAGTAAGTCGCTGAAGGTGCTCAATAGTCAGCGGTTTTGTGACAAACTCCACCACTGGCGTAAAGTTCATGGCTCTGTTTACATCTTCTTCAAGAGACGAAGAACTCATCATGCTAATGCGGGGTTGCTTTACCATGTCGGGTAGCATCACTGATAGTTCATCCAGAAACTTCCAGCCATCCATGATCGGCATATTGATGTCCAGAAGAATCAGACTTGGAAGCAGGTCATGATTTTGCGAGTTTGATTTGATCACCTCCAATGCTTCCTGTCCGTTGTTGTACGGATAGAAATCGATGGGTTTAAACACTCTTTCTATGAGCATGCTTGTGATACTCTGATAGATAATATCATCGTCAATAAGAAATACGACATGTCGCTGCTCCATCTCAGTAGGGTTTTTCCCCCACCCAGTTCCCTGGAGGATCATAGTTACAAACCCAAATCACATTGCCTTTGCAAATGACCTTGGCACACCCCACCTTTTGTGTATCTCTCCAAACGATCTGGGTATAGTGGCCACACATTTTGCCAGGCTTGCATTTGTTGGTGTTGTAGTTGTAATCTGCCTTTTCCTCACCCCATGCATCCACCGCATCCCCTGCGGTATAATAGCCTGCCGTTCCATAAAACAGATTTTCACCAAACTTGTTATTAGGTCTGTGCTCGAAGGCGCACCCCTCTTTTGCTAATTGCCTAGCCCAGTCATCGGCCAAGACGGCCAATTCATCAGACCATTCTAGTTTCCCCAGACCCACATCAGCCCTCCAAAACGCATGGCGGTCTAGTATCATTTGTTTCTCTTCTTCTGTAACATTTGGTTTTTGGGAATCAGAGGCTGGAAAGAATAAAGTCAGCCAGAAGAATATAAGGGCAAAATGGATCATAGCGAGTGTGAGGTTTCTATCTCAAAGCGTCTCAATTTATATAAATATTGAGCTAAAAAGAAGGCACCCACGCCGCTGAATACATGCCAAAGGAAATGAGAACCCATGGGCAGCCACTGCGCCATGGCAAAGTCCCTTTCTCGAAAAAGTAGGGAAAGCCCAAGAAATAACACGGAAAGGGAAATATCCAATAAACCACGATATGAGGTTTTTACCAATTCAATAATAAGTGGAACAAAGATCAGCGTGCCCGTGAGAAAATAGCTAGTGTTGATGGAAGCAGGAGGGGGCAGGTGCTCGTAAATCGCAAACCTTAAAGTGAATAAGGGTAGGACTGTAAAGAAAACATACCACCATTTGGGGAGGATTTTTATCCATAGATAAATACTCACCGATAGCGTGAGGATAGCGGTAGGTAATACGTCCATCAAAAGAAACCAACTAGATGACCGGAAGGCATGAAAAAGGGTACTGCCTAGGCCACCGAAAAACAAAAGCGGAACACAATAATAGATGAATGAATAGGTTCGGAAATCACCTTTCAGGCGAAAGGCCCAATACACAGCCGGCAATAGAATAGCCAGTGAAGAAATGGCATTCCATGGCTCTGCTATGAAGGCAGATAGATAAGTTTCAGCATAGATTGGCCCACCATCCTTGGGTAATTGTTCAGACATTTTTAGAATGAATTCAAGTAGATATTGAATTTTGGCACGGTATATGAAAGTACCGTAATCGTAGTGATTAAGGTTAGGTTGATTGAGTTTTTGGTTAGTGATTAAACCCCGGTGAATCCACCGGGGTTTTCTTTTTCTTCTTAGATTGCCCTTAGATGTGATTTAATCAGCATTTATGGACGCTCCGGTTTCTCAACGCAAGATTACTACAGAAAAATTCTCTATCATTCGACAGCAATCGGAAAAGTTGTGCACCCCTCTGGAAATCGAGGATTTTGTCGCTCAGCCGGTAGTTGATGTGAGTCCTCCCAGGTGGCACCTTGCACACACCACTTGGTTTTTCGAAACGTTCATTCTTGTTCCCAGAATGAAAGGGTACAAACTTTTTCATCCAAGCTATCCTTTCTTGTTCAATAGCTACTATGTGCAGGCAGGGGAGCGGTGGCAAAGAGCTGAGCGCGGATACCTCACTCGCCCTACGGTTAAGGAAATATTGGCCTATAGAAACTATGTGAATGAACACGTTCTGGAGTTTTTAGAAAACACCGAGATCAACCATGAACTGGCCTATTTGATGGAGCTTGGATTCCAGCACGAGCAACAGCATCAAGAACTTTTACTCTATGATATCAAGTACATTTTAGGACACAATCCACTGTTTCCTGAGTATGCTCGTTTGGTAAAATCGAATAGCGTTAGAACGGAAGGAAGCTGGAGGCGAATTGAAAGTGGTAATTATCAAATAGGCTATTCCGGCGATGATTTCCATTTTGACAATGAGAAGGGAATTCACACTGTATTTCTGCATGATTTTGAAATAGCTGACCGATTGGTGACCAAAGGTGAGTATTTGGAGTTTCTGGAAGCGAGGGGATATGAGAAAACAGAATTGTGGCTGGATGAAGGCTGGAAGTGGGTGGCTGAAAATGAAATTAAATCGCCGATGTATTGGGTGCGTGACGATGGAGGCTGGATGGAATACACCTTGAACGGGCTACAGCCAATTGACAAGAATGATCCTCTTGTCCATGTTTCGTTTTATGAGGCTGATGCATATGCGCGGTGGAAAGGGGTGAGATTGCCAACGGAGCATGAATGGGAGGTGGCCTGCAAGCTATTGAACCCAAAGCCCAACCCGGATTCAAATTTTGTTGAATCTGAGTTGTACAGAACTAGACAAGAGGATACCCTGAATTTCTTTGGAAATGTTTGGGAGTGGACGGCAAGTGCCTATCGCCCGTATCCGTTTTATAAAGCTCCCGAAGGAGTGCTCGGTGAATACAACGGAAAATTCATGATCAATCAAATGGTGCTACGTGGAGGCTCCTTCGCTACACCCGCTAATCACATCCGCAGCACTTATCGAAACTTTTTTCACCCACATCTTCGTTGGCTATTCTCAGGAATACGACTCGCCCGACATATCTAATCTATGACTCAAACAACCACCTTCCTTTCGCAATTCGAGGAAGACGTGATCACCGGCCTCCAATCTGATAAGAAGCGGCTTTCCTCCAAGTATTTCTATGATGCAAAAGGAGACGTCCTTTTCCAGCAAATAATGATGCTGGATGAATATTACCTCACCAATAAGGAGTTCGAAATTTTCGAAACGCAGAAGCAACAAATCCTTGATTCACTTACTCAAGGAGAAGCGATTAGAATCATAGAATTGGGAGCCGGTGACGGTACGAAAACAAAAATTCTTCTAAAGCATTTTCTCGAGTCAGGTTGTGAGTTCACTTACTCACCTGTGGACATTTCTGGTAACGTGCTCGAGATTTTGGAGAACAAGCTTAAAAGTGAATTGCCGTCACTAAATATTGAGACGTATGAAGGTGACTATTTTCATGCGCTGGAAGAAATCGGGAAGAAGCCGGGTAAGGATGTCGTCTTTTTCCTTGGCTCTAACATCGGAAATTTTGGCGAGGGAGGGGATGCCAGTTTTCTCTCCAAGCTTCATTCATTCATGAGGAAAGGCGATTTACTCTTCATGGGTGTGGATATGAAAAAAGATCCATCCATCATCCTTTCTGCCTATAATGACCGTGAGGGGATAACCAGAGAATTTAATCTCAATCTCTTGCGAAGAATAAATGAAGAGCTAGCGGCCGACTTTAACGTGGATCAGTTTCAGCATTATCCATACTACAATCCGCAGACGGGCGAATGCAGGAGCTACTTGATAAGCAAGAAAGCCCAAACGGTGGCTATCGGGGAGCGGACGATCGAGTTTGAGGCATGGGAGTCTATTTTTATGGAGACTAGCAAGAAATACAGCGAGTCGGAGCTGAACGAAATCTCGAAAGAGGTGGGATTCAAGCCAGTCACTGTCTTTAGTGATCAGGATGGCTGGTTTTCGGACGTGGTTTGGGAGAGGTATTAGCTCCTTTCAAGAAAAGTGCGCACGAGAAGATTCGAACTTCCACAGGATTGCTCCCACCAGCCCCTCAAGC
>CAYORY010000108.1:0-6912 GCA_964406435.1 uncultured Roseivirgaceae bacterium
TTCTTCGTAAACAACCTCACGGACAAAAAACAAAATAAAATTCTAGGACTAATTCACAAAACGTTATGAAAATTCTACTATTAAATTTACTAATGAGCCTCTCACTTGGCACGGACAGCAATACAGTGAGCAAGGACTATGCATGGATCACAGAGGATCGTGCCATCGAGGAAATTAACTTGACTATCACTGAAAATATCACTGAGATGGTGAAGATCATTGATGCTGAGGGCAATGTGATCAGAGAGATTACTAAGGCAGACTTCACTACCAATAACATGGAGGTGAGCGACTATAAAATGCTTTCTAGCAGTTCTCACATGTTTGATTACTTGGGAGATGCCTACTACCTCTTGGAGGAGTAAGAAATTAATTGTTTCATAAGAAGAGAAAGGCGCTCGGTAGAGCGCTTTTTTTATTGCTGCATTTCGCTAAGCTCCAGCCACCGCATTTCCATTTCTTCTAGTTGATCCTCCACAGCTTTCAGCTCCTTACCTACCGTCTCAAGTTTTTCATACTCCCTCTCAGTTTCAAGTTGAATGGTTAGCTCGGCTTTCTTGGCTTCTAGCTTAGGCATTTCTTTCTCAAGGGTCTCTAGCTCAAGCTTCTCTTTGAAGCTCAGCTTTTTTGATTCTTGCTTTGGAGCAGTCGCTGTTGGTGATACTCTCTGTGGCGCCTTTTCCGAGGACTTATCCTGCGAAGAAAGTTGAAGTCCTAAATTTCTGAAATCTGAATAGTTGCCGGGGAAGTCCCGGACTTTGCCGTCTCCTTCGAATACAAAAAGATGATCCACGAGCCGATCCATGAAATACCTGTCGTGAGAGACGATCATGATGCAGCCTGAGAATTTTTCCAAGTATCCTTCAAGCACATTGAGCGTCATGATGTCGAAATCATTGGTTGGTTCATCCAAGATCAAAAAATTAGGATTGGCCATGAGCACTCGCATGAGCTGAAGTCTGCGTTTCTCACCACCACTGAGTTTTCCCACGAAATTGTATTGCATCTTGGGAGGAAATAGAAACTGGTTGAGCAAAGCTGATGCGCTCACCTCACTGCCGTCAGCCAGTTTTATGAATTCAGCTACCTCCTTGACAATTTCCAGGACTTTCTTATTTGGGTCGAATATGGCCTCATCCTGCGTGTAGTAGCCCATTTTGGTGGTAAGACCCAAATCCATTTCTCCACTGTCTGGTTTAATTGTCCCGGTGAGCAGGTTCAAAAAGGTAGATTTTCCAACACCATTTTTTCCGATAATTCCTACCCGTTCACCTCTTTTAAACACATAATCAAATTCCTTGAGCATGGTCTTGCCATCAAAGGCCTTATTGACCTTTTTCATTTCGAGGATTTTCTTGCCTTGTCGTTCACCCCTCAGGTTTACTTCCATTTCGGTGGTTTGCTTGCCGCTGTGAGCTTTTTCTTTCACTTCATCGAAGGCTTCTACCCGATACTTGGCCTTGGTGCCACGGGCTTTGGGCTGCCGACGCATCCACTCCAGTTCTGTTTTATACAAGTTTTTGGCCTTGTCCACGGAAGCTTGCTCAATGGCCTCTCGTTCGGCTTTTTGCTCCAAAAATTGGCTGTAGTTTCCTTTATAGCGAAAGACTTTTCCCTGATCAATTTCAAGAATTTCATTGGTGACTTTATCCAGAAAGTAACGATCGTGCGTCACCATGAGCAGTGTGAGGTTGGCGGTGGTCAGGTAATTTTCCAGCCATTCGATCACCTCTACATCCAGGTGGTTAGTTGGTTCATCCAAAATAAGGAAATCGGGCTGCACAACCAAAGCCTGAGCAAGGGCTACTCGCTTCTTTTGTCCACCGGATAGCTCACTCATTTTCTGTTGGAAATCCTGAATACCGAGCTTACCCAAAAGCTCTTTGATTTGGTGTTCGTAATCCCAAGCATTAAGCGCTTCCATTCTTTCCAGAATAGGGGAGAGATCGGGAGCATTCGCAGGGTCATGTTCTGTTTGGTACATCGCCCATTCGTAATCCCGAATGACGTTAAGTTCTTCCTGATCCTCTGCGAAAATGGATTCCAGTATAGTGGCATTTTCTTCAAAATTCGGGTGCTGACGCAGCATGGAAACCCTGATACCCTTTCGAAAAGAAACGGTTCCTTTTTCCTGCGTTTCCAGCCCCGCAATGACTTTTAACAATGTGGATTTACCACAGCCATTTACTCCAACCAAAGCGGCCTTTTGTCCTTGTTCTAATCCGAAGGTGAGCCCTTCGAAGAGCTGCTTTTCATCGTAACTTTTGGCGAGGTTCTCTACCGAGAGGTAATTCATGCCGCAAAGGAAATGAATTGAGCAGTGTAAAGGCCTAGAAAGTTTCGGATTCCTTTTTTACATTTGCCGCCGCATGAATCCGAAAAGTCTTTTTTTCTATAAACAGATAACCAAGGGGTGTAAACAGTCCCTTCCTGCGTAACCCGTGCAGGTCTTTTCGATTTCAATCTTTACTTTTTCAAACAGATAATCATGGCAATTTCAAACGAACAGATGCTTCGCATTTGCGAGGAGTATGGTGATCCGGTCTACGTGTATGACGCGGATCAGATCCGGTCTAATTATGAGCAATTCGTAGCGGCTCTTGATGTGAAGAAACTCAAGATTCACTATGCCTGCAAAGCGCTCAATAACAAGGCAATTTTGAAATTGTTCAAGGGAATGGGCGCAGGGCTGGATTGTGTCTCGATAGAGGAAGTGCAGCTAGGATTGCGTGCTGGTTTTACACCCGATGAAATTCTTTTCACGCCCAACAATATTTCCGAATATGAATACGAGTTGGCTATAGCTGCCGGCGTAAAAATAAATGTAGACAACCTCTATATGCTCGAATATTTCGGTGTGAACCATCCTGAGTTGCCGATTTACATTCGTATCAACCCTCATCTCATGGCTGGCGGGAATCAGAATATTTCTGTTGGACACATCGATTCTAAGTTTGGGATTTCAATACACCAGGTACCGAACATCGAGCGGATCGTCAAGAATTTTGGCATCAATGTGCAGGGTATTCATGTGCATACGGGTTCGGATATTTTAGATGCCGATATTTTCATTCGTGCCGCTGAATTGGTTTTTTCTGTGGTCGAGAAATTTGATTCCGTCACGCATATTGATTTCGGCAGTGGGTTCAAGGTGGCCTATAAAGAAGGAGATTTGCACACGGACATTCCTGCTTTCGGAAAGCGATTCAGCGAGGCGTTCAATGCCTTTTGTGACCGAATGGGCAAAGATTATGTCCTGGAATTTGAACCAGGTAAATACATGGTCAGTAATGCAGGTTACTTTCTAACCAAAATCAATTTGGTGAAACAAACGACTTCATGCACGTTCATTGGCTTGAATACCGGATTCAATCATTTTATCCGTCCGATGTTCTACAACTCGTATCACGGGATTGAAAACCTGACGGATTCAACAGGCAACAAGAAGGTCTATAGTGTAGTCGGTTATGTCTGCGAGACGGACACTTTCGCACTGGATCGTGTGCTGCCGGAGGCTTTCAAAGGTGATGTAATCATGTTCAGAAATGCGGGAGCCTACTGCATGACCATGGCGTCAAATTACAATTCCAGGCTAAGACCGCCGGAGGTGTTGGTTGAGAATGGTGAAGCTAGGCTTATTAGAAGAAGAGAAACGTTGGAGGATGTAGTGGCCTGTGAGGTGGAGTAGAGACGATAGTTGATAGTCGATAGTCGATAGTTATTGACCCCACTGGTCTATTGTCTATTGACTGATAGCTATGGACTCTCAACTATTTTCAAACTCATGCTTGAGTAGCCATTGCTTTCGCTGAATTCCACCGCCATAGCCAACAATGCTACCGTCTGAGCCGATGACTCGATGGCATGGAATGACGATGGCAATTCTATTTTCTCCGTTTGCCCGAGCTACGGCTCGCACGGCTTTCACATCACCAATCGCATCTGCTTGCTGCTTATAGGAGCGTGTTCGGCCGTAAGGGATGGTGATGAGCTCTTGCCAGACTTTATTTTGAAATTCTGTGCCCGGGGTGACTAGCGGAAAAGTGAAATCCTTTCGCTTTCCTTCAAAATATTCTTCTAACTGAGTTTTCACACATTCAATCATCGGATGCTTCCCGGTGACCATCTCTGATTTTAGTCGCTTTTTTAGGGTTTCTATTTGCGTTTCGATCATCCGGCGATCAGTGAATTCGAGCAAACAGAGACCTTCGTCAGTCACTCCGATCAGCATGGGTCCGAGGGGCGTGGGAATACGATTCATTGTGATGATCTGACCATTCGTTGTGGGAGAAAAACCTGTCATGTTTTTAAAGGTATCAGAAAATCCACTGAGTGATTCATAGCCCTGAGCAAAAGCCGTATTGGTTACTTTATTGCCTTCCTTAATTTTTTGAAAAGCTCCGTTAATGCGGTGCATTCGGAGGTAAGCCTGAAAGGTCATCCCATGGTTTTGCTTAAAATACCGCCGAATCTTACTTGGGCTCAGCGCCATTTCTCGCAGCTCATAATCCCTGAATTTAACTCGTCCTTGTTCCGCTTCATTGAGCAGTGACGTTAGCCAATCCGGAGCATCGCCCGCAGGCTTCATTGGTTTGCAGACCTTACACGCTCTGTAGCCATTTTGCAAGGCTTCCTTCTGATTAGCGAAAAACTCCACGTTTTCCTTTTTTGGCTTTCGAGCGCTGCAAATGGGACGACAGAAAATGCCTGTGGTTTTGACGCCTACTATGAACGAACCCTCGAAAGTGGAATCCCGCTCGACGAGAGCCTGATACATTCGATCAAAGGATAATTCCGAATTCATAGATCAAAGAAAGAAAGTAGCGAATCAAGCAACAACCGAAAATTGAACATGGAATTCAAAAAAAGTCATTTAGTATAAATTACCTAAAAATTAGACCTTATGAAATCATCGTTTAACCTACTCCTTCTCCTAGTCTCAGGACTTCTCGCCCTATCATGTTCCACCACCGAAACCGCGGAAAACTCAACGGGCCTTGCGCTCTACACCGTCCGAGACGACATGGGCAAAGATCCAATGGCCACTCTTCAAGCCGTGGCGGATGCTGGCTACAAATACATCGAGGCAGCAGGCTATAACGAAGGAAAATTCTACGGAATGGAACCTGAGGAATTCAAGAAAAAGACAGAGGAATTGGGATTAGTGGCCATTAGTTCACACCAAGGCACGGTGACATTGGACAATGCCGATGATATGATAGCTGATGTGAAAGCTGCCGGAATTAAATACTTTGTGATACCTGTTCCACCAATGGGACATTTCAGTTACGATCCTGAAACTCAGACCCTCAATATGAGTGACTCAGTGGAACTGATCACCGACATTCTGAGAACCATTGGCGAGAAATGTAAAGCTCAAGGTATTGAGATGCTCTATCACAACCATGCCTTTGAATTTGTTCCCAATTCAGGAGGAATCATCCCCATGGACTATTTCCTTGAAAACCTCGACCCTGAGATTACCAACTTCCAAATGGATTTATACTGGATGACTGCCGCCAAGCAAGATCCTGTCGCGTATTTTGATAAACACCCAGGCCGTTTCAAGATTTGGCATGTCAAAGACATGGATAAGGAGGGGAAATTTGCCCCAGTAGGGCAGGGTGCCATTGATTTTGCCAGAATCTTGGCTGAGAGAAAAAAATCAGGAATGGAATATTACCTCGTGGAGCAAGATCAAACGTGGGATCTGGCTCCCATGGAGGCAATCAAAATCAGTATGGAAGGTCTGAAAAAGCACGGTTTCGAATAAATCGATATGACCATGTTTGCTAAAATTATTTCCACGGTTTTCGTTCTCGCTTTCATTGTGGGATGCGAACCGTCCAATGAGGATAAATCAGGGCAGGTCGTCCATCATGTCTTTTTCTGGCTCAAGAATCCTGATTCCGAAGCAGATAAACAAAAGTTAATAGAAGGCCTGAACACACTACGTAAAATTGAGGAGGTGAAAGAATTGCAGATTGGTGTGCCCGCTTCCACCCTTGAGCGAGAGGTAGTTGACAACAGTTTTCAAGTTTCTGAATTGATGATCTTTGAAAATGTGGAAGCGCAGGATGCCTACCAAGTTCACCCTGATCACCAAGCTTTTATTGAGAAGTATAGCCATTTGTGGGAAAAGGTGGTCGTGTATGACATGGTGGTGCGGTAGGTAGAGAATAACCATCTTTTGACGAGTCCCACCATTGCCCCTCCATCCGAACCATCGCCCTTGTTTGTAACGAGGGCGGATGGGAATGACGATTGTATCGTCGCTTGTTGGCCGATATACTGAAAAACGATACGGTTTTTGTAGTTTGCCGAGACTTTTACGAAACGCAGACATTGCAAAATGTACATTTTGTACATTTCTAAAAAATGTAATGGGTACGAGTCGAGTAGTAATAGACGTAAGTAAAGAAAGCATCAAAAAATAAAGGCACTTGCTGCTCTCCAGGGTAAATCCATCAAAAACTATATTCTTGATCAGGTGCTTCCGGCAAAAGAGGACGCAGATTGGGAGGAGTTGAAAACAGTTCTGGAAGAGAGAATAGGGCTGGCAGAGTCCAAACCACCAGCGACTCAAACGTTTGAAGAACTGACTCAGGCCATCATCCAATCAAAATAGGCAGGCTGGAATAGGCTCATTTATCAAAGCTTCTTGTTGGAGATCCAATCGGCACTTGCCTTTTCGTTTTTTACAAACGGCTATTCATTTCCACTCAACATTCCTTAAATTGAAAGTTCCACTAAAATCCAATTAACTCATGGCCACTTTCAATCTTAAAATCAATGGCGAAACAAAGCAGGTGGATGTAGCCCCTGACACCCCTATGCTATGGGTGCTTCGCGACCACCTCGACATGGTCGGCACCAAGTACGGGTGTGGCGTAGCAATGTGCGGGGCTTGCA
>CAYORY010000109.1:0-6907 GCA_964406435.1 uncultured Roseivirgaceae bacterium
GTCTTTACACATTCCAGCTTCTCTTGTCTAAGTAAGAAAAGAGAAAAGGAATGGAGCTATTCATCCGCATTTTTCTGGTGATTTATGGGCTCATAGCTGCCGCCACAGGCTTCATGGGAGCAACGGCTAAATTCAATCCGGCCATAACAGACCCAATGACCGACAATAATCATCGTTATGTGGCTGCTATTTGGATGGCTACCTCTTTGGCGTTCTTCTATGTGGCATGGCATCCATCCGAAGCGACATTGTTTCGATTTTTGATGATTGCCCTTATCATCGGTGGTGTAGTCAGAGCAGCTGCACTGATCAATTATCCTGCAACACCCTTTCTGATTTTTCTCATTTTGATTGAGTTGATTCCACCCGCTTTGATGCTATGGTTTCACGCCAGGCTCATTCATTCAGGTTCACTTTAAAAGGGAGATTCAGAAACAAAACAGACCAAATCCTAAAATCCAGATACATGAAAAATACATTCTCAATCATTGCCATCCTGGGCATTGGTGCATTTGCAGGAAACATGCTCAACATCGGTTTAAGTCATGCCATTTACTGGCAATCGCTTGACCCCATGGAGTTTATGAAGTTTTTTGCCATTGATTTTCCGCTGCTTTTAGTTCCCACCGCCTTGACGCTTCTACCCGCCTGGTTAGGAAGTCTTTTTGCGTTTTTGAAAAGCGACAAAAAATCAGAAAGCCGAAAACATTGGCGAGTTGCTTTTTGGGGGTTAACCCTTACCATTATTCAGACTTCCATTTATCATTTGCCTATGAACCTGGATTTTATGGCTTCAAAATTTGATGCGGTAACGGCTGCCAGCAAGTTAAACGGCTGGATGGTGTCGCATTGGATTAGAGTAGGAATCGCCATCATTTCAGGTGTCTACGCCATCAAAGCTTTTCAAAAATCAACATCAACTAATTAACTATGGACAATTTCACAATCATCAATTTGCAAGCGCTGACTGGCTCGGCTGCCATTTACCTGGGCTTTAAGTATTGGATTCAACCAAGGATTTCAAAGTGGTCTATTCATGAGGCACTTTTGCCTTTCGTATTCCTCAACACCTTTCGGTATCTGGGTTTGTCGTTTATGTCAAAAGGACAATTTTATGACGGCTTTCCCGCTGAGTTTTTGACGACAGTCGGACTTTGGGATTTGACGACTGCACTATTGGCTATAATCGCAACTGTTGCTTTAAAGACCAAATGGAAATTTGCCATTCCATTGGTTTGGGTTTTCAACCTCGTTGGATTTGCTGATTTGGTCACTGCCTTCCCTCAGTTTTTCGGATTAGAGCTTTATAACCAAAATTTAGGCTTCATTTGGCTAATGTTTGTAACGTATGGTTTGGCCACTTTTATGAGCCATATCTATATTTTCTATAGACTTTTAAAGCCTAACAAATAGCACTGAATATCCGTACCAAACTCTCTTTCGCAAGTTTGTAGCCTGTTGCATTCAGAGTCAAATTCTTCCTTCTGGCTGAACTTCTGGAGGCGCGGTGATTGGTAGTTACTTTTGTGGGCGTTCGGCAGAATCGCTACCTTAGTGCTATTCACTAGCTGCGGGACATACGCCACGATTGCTGGTTGTTAGGCCCAAAAACTCATCCAGGATTGAAGATCAAAGACATTTTCCTTTTAGTGCGAAACGTGCATATTATGACCGTTCAAAAAGGAGATTCTCTGATCGAGACTGGTTCGAAATCCAAGGACGTTTATTTTATACGAAGAGGCTTGGTACGCAGCTTCATTGTAGATGCCAGCGGCAGTGAAATCACTTTCCAATTGTATGCGGAGATGGATGTGTTCAGCAACGCTCACGCCATTTTATTCGAAGAGCAATCGAAATTTACCTATCAGGCGTTGGAAAAATCAAAGGTCTTTGTCATCCAATATGAGTCTTTGATGGAGATGACCGCAAAAAACGCCGATCTACTCGAACTGAACAGAAGATTTTTTGGGAAGCGCATCATTCAAAAAGCATTTCAACGTCTGGAAACTTTAGTTTTTCTCACCCCGGAGGAGCGCTATGAGAAATTCCTACATGATCATCAGAACCTGATTCACCGTGTGCCCGATAAATACATTGCCAATGTTCTTGGTATTACCCCCGTCTCATTGAGCAGAATTCGAAAAAGAATTACCAGCAAAAAATGATCATCTATTCGGTTCTTATCTTTTGTTAACGTCGTGAGTGAGTGGGTGCTCCTACTTTTGCTTTCAGAAATTATGAAGAAAGCACTCACCTTGTTTGCATTGTTATGCACCTTTTGTTCTTTGACTGCCCAGCAGCCGATGGAAGGTATCTGGCAGACCGGAAAGGACAACACGACTATCAAAATCATACATCTCAATGATGAGTGGGTAGGGCAAATCATGAGTTCGGATAACTCAAAGGCAACAACCGGCACCCAAATGATCAAGGGCCTGAAGAAACAGGGCAAAGGGTTTGCGGGTCAATTGTATGTTTTTCGGTACAACCGATGGGTTGATGCTTTCTTTGAGCCTAAGGGTAACTCACTATTCGTTACTGTTTCCTCGGGCTTTCGATCTAAGACCATTGAATGGATAAAAGAACAGTAAAATGGAATTAGGAACAACCATACCGTACTTCCTCATCGGAATTGTTATTGTCGCGTTAGTGATTGAACTGATCTGGTCAAGCGCCAAAAAGAAGCACATTTACGATGTGAGAGAGAGCTTAGGGAACCTTGGTGTATTCATAGGTAATAATGTGATGAAGCCCGTGTCACTTGCTTGGAAATATCTGGTCTTGGGCTGGATCGAGTCATTTCAGGTCTTCACTCTGCCCGTCAACATTTTCACTGTTGTCATTACTTTTTTCGCAGCAGAATTCGGCTATTATTGGTATCACAGATGGAGTCACGAGATTCCCCTGCTTTGGACGCTTCATCATACGCATCACTCGGCTATGAAAATGAATCTGACCACTGCTGTTCGTCTGAATTGGATCGGTACTTTCTTAAGCCCGATGATTTACATTCCATTTGTGTTTTTAGGATTTTCGGCTGAGGTAATGATTCTGAGCCTGGCCTTTAGCCTGTTCTTCCAGTATTTTCTACACACTGAGGCAGTTGGGAAGTTGGGTGTTTTCGAAGGAAAATTCTTTAATACACCTTCAGCTCACCGGGTGCATCATGGCTCCAATGAAAAATACATTGATAAAAACTACGGAGGTATGCTGATCATTTTTGACAGGTTTTTTGGCACTTATCAGCAAGAAGAAGAAAAGGTGGTTTATGGTGTAACGACCGGCTTTTTTAGCAACAACATTCTGAAAATAAACTTTCTACCACTCATTCAATACCTGAAAGGCAACTGGAAGAGAGAAAAAGATAGAATTAAAAGCGCCTAGCAAACACTAACATCCATACGCTCCCGGAGCTATCGGGACTAGGCTGCCAACTGGCAGGCAGGTTTGCAAAGGCAAGTCCTATCCGATACTTTTATAGTCCCGATAGCTATCGGGATGAAAAGTCCAGCTACGGAAGAAATCTAGACGCACAAGAACAACCCGGAAAAATCAAAAAAAATATGTTTACAGTAGAACAAATCGAGTTGGCTCACGAAAAAGTCAAATCAGGAGCTGATTTTCCCAAATACATTCAAGAAATTAAGGAATTGGGAGTTACGGCATTTGAGACTTGGGTGTTTGACAGCCATACTTCCTACTTTGGAAAAGATGGTTTTCAAACAACATCCAAACCCAAATATGAAGAACTCACCATTGCCGATACTTCCAATAAAGACAGCTTTGAAAGGTATTTAAAAATTCATCAAAAGGGCCAAACAGATTATTTCACTTTTTGTAACCATTGCGCAGAAACAGGAATAGAAAAGTGGAGGGTAAATCTCGAAAGCATGACTTGCGTATACTACGACAAATCGGGATTGGAAATTTTAACGGAAGTTGTACCGGCGATTTAAATTCAGCAATGCTCCTCTCCGATCCTTGCAAATCATTCCTGTAGAAAACAATGGCTCATGAAGGGAGGATTAAACTCGAAGCGTACGCATATTGGTGCGTGGTTAATTTGAAAGAAAGAAAACAATGAACTTCCAAAGCGCCATACTCGGCGCGGCTCTGCTTTTCGTCACTTCATCTGCATTTGCACACCCAACAGGAAATATGGTTACAGTTGGCGAGCACGTCCTGTGGTCGTATATAAACCCAATAAATGACCCCAATCATTATGCCTGTGTAATGATTTGGACCGAAGGTTCTGAACCTAACGTGTACATTCAATCTAAGTATCCGGCCAGTGATTTCATGCTTTATTCTAACCAGAATGAGATCTACATTATAGAACGGAGGTTCTTGCAAGCATCCGATGAATTTCAAGTAAGAATTTTGAAATCCACCATTGGAACTCAACCAAAGATTATTTGGGATTGGTTCAAAGACGACTTTAGGATTGGGGAAGGAGGCTTTTTTATGCTTTCGGACGATCAAATGGTTTTTGGCAAATACCCCGAAATACACAGCCTTAAACAAGGAGAACAACCAGTTCGGTACTTCGAATTTGACCAACCGATAACCAGAATCAGGGCCGTTGAGCAAAATCAAATCCTTTTGTTAGGCGAAAAATCCTGCTATTTGGTACAACAAAATGGAAGCATTGTTAAACAATGGGATGATCTGATTGACCCTAGAGTAGAAAATGCACCACTGAACCGGAATCAGGTGTTTGATGTAGATTATTCCAAGGGAGAGCTACTGCTTTCTTATTGGGGCAGAAGGTCTTTTGATTTAATTGATGTAAGCGGAAAACGTCAGATCATTCTTCAGCAAAGCGAACCCTACACGCCTCACTGGGTCACATTTTGGAACAAGGGGAAATTGTTGTTTTCATCGCAGTTGATTTTTGACGGAAGTACGCCTACACCTCACTTATCCTTACTAAACGAACAGAACAAACAGATAGAAATATGGGTCACTCGATAGAGGCTCAATTGTTTTGCACATTTTTTTTAGTTGGAGGTTTACAATCAGGATAGATAAAATTGGAACCTCATTCCGCCTTGGCGCTTACTGGCAAACCGAGAATCGGATAAACGTAAAAGCCCGACTATGCTCATCAACCTATCTCCCCATCTTCCCGTTTATCCTGCCAGCTTAACACTAATCATATGATCATCGTCAACACAGATTACATCGCAGGAAAAGAAATTTCTGAAACACTAGGCATTGCACGAGGAAGCACCGTGCGGGCAAGAAACATCGGTCGAGACATCTTCGCCGGCCTCAAAAACCTCGTAGGAGGAGAAATAGAGGAATACACCAAACTTCAAGCTCATGCGCGCGAGCAAGCCTTGGAACGAATGGTACAAGACGCTGAAAAAATGGGAGCGGATGCAATTATCAATGTTCGTCTCACAACAGCCATGGTCATGCAAGGAGCAGCAGAAATGCTCGCCTATGGCACTGCTGTGAAACTCAAATGATGGATTGGCTCATTCCTTTGATTGTAAGTCTTCCCGTCCTAGTCTGGGTTGGAATTCTCGGCGTGATCATTTATTTGATTGTGCGAAGAGTCAAATCAAAAAGCGAGGAAACGTTCGAGCAACGAGACAACTAACATGCTGGCCATCACTAGCTTTCAGATTTATCTATTCTTTGTTCTCTTCACGGCGCTATTCCTGGGCGTGGCGGCCAGAATCATGTATGTGATCGTTCGTCAAATTTTGAAAGGCGAAAAGGAGACTTTTGAAAAACGGGATAACTAGACCGTCAAAACAATCTTTCCTATGTGCTGACTGCTCTCCATCAGTTCATGCGCTGCGGAGGCCTCCGAAAGTTTGAATGTTTTAAAAACAATGGGCTTGATCTCGCCGCTTTCTAAAAAAGGCCAAATGTGCGCCTCTAGTTTTCTGGCAATCTCCCCTTTGAATTGACTGTCTCTGGCTCTAAGGGTAGAACCCGTAATCAAGAGCCTTTTCACCATCACCTTCATTAGATCCACTTCTGCCATGCGACCTTTCATCGCATTGATGATCACAAGTCTGCCGTCTGGGTTTAAAACATTAATATTCTTGGAAGTGTACTCTCCACCAACCATATCCAAAATGACGTCAACTCCTCCACCCGATTCTTTGATTACCTTCTCAAAATCCTGCGTTTTGTAATTGATTGCTATGCCCCTCAGCGAAGTAATGAAGTCACATTTCTCATCCGAGCCAGCTGTGGCAAACACCTTCCCTCCCATCACCTTCACCATCTGAATGGCCGCCACCCCGATTCCAGAAGTACCCCCATGAACCAGAAACTTCTCACCTCGTTGAAATTTCGCCCGATCAAATACATTAGACCACACCGTGAAAAATGTCTCGGGCAATGAAGCCGCTTCTTCGAAAGTGAGATGGTGAGGTATCGGCAAACACTGACTTTCGGGTACATTCACATACTCCGCATATCCACCTCCGGTCAGCAAAGCGCAGACCGCATCTCCTACTTTCCAGCGAATCACATTTTGCCCAACTTTCTCTATTTCGCCCGACACTTCCAGGCCCGGAATATCAGGAGGAGCGCCGGGTGGTGCCGGGTAGTTACCCATCCGCTGGACAATATCAGGTCTGTTCACACCAGCCGATTTCACCCGAATCAGTACCTCATTTTCTCCTATTGTCGGGATGGGTCTTTCTTCAACCTTCAACACCTCAGGGCCGCCTGGCTCAGAAATTATTATTGCCTTCATTTAGGAAATATAGCAGATCAAACCGCAAATTGTCTGGCGTCAATTACTTTTAAAAACTCATGACAGATCATATTCAAATTCGCACAGAATTTAAACCGGGAGATATCGGCTATCTCACCTACATGCACGGGCTTTTTTATGATTTCATGCCAGAGTTTGAAATGTACGTGGCAGAAACGCTTT
>CAYORY010000110.1:0-6851 GCA_964406435.1 uncultured Roseivirgaceae bacterium
TCTTTGGGGCCGATCAGTCGCCTGGACACTACTTCGACCGTGTCGAGCACATTCAGTTGCACATTCATTGCAGCATTGATGGTTTTTATCCCCGGGCTATGACGACTCACCAGTTCTGTCTTCATCTCATAGGTGAGGTGGGAAAAAATAATTTCATAGGTTCCTACCGGAATACGGTCTATAGTATAGTATCCGTCCAAATCCGTCACGCCTCCGATATTGGTTCCCGAAAGAAAGACATTGACGCTTGGTATGGGGTCGTTGGTGAGGCTATCGAGCACGCGCCCCGAAACCGAAAAAGAAACCTTACGCTCCGGACTAGGAGGCTCAATAATAGTTTGCTTGATGATTACCTGATCCTGAAGCATCTGATGCTCCAAGCCAGTTCCTAACAAAAACTTGTTTAGAAACTCCTCAATGGTGACATCCTTAACCTGAATGGAAAATCGGCTTCCCTGCGGCACTATTTCCGAATTATAGGCAAATAAATACCCAGTGCTGGCAGAGACTAATTCAAGTACTGAATCGAAGGATTCGTTTTCGAAACTGATAGAGAACGTTCTCTTCTGACCATGCGCTAATGAGCCGAATAGCAATGGCAAGCAAATCAGAAGAGTTCGGATCATTGATTTTTCAAATGCACCAGTTTTTCTCGAAGCACCCTGAGCGCCTTGCCCATTTGCACCTCGACGGTCTTCACAGAAATTTCTAAATGATCTGCGATTTCCTGGTATTTCAGTCCTTCTAATCTACTCAATTTGAAAATTTCGCTGCATCTGGGCGGGAGATTGTCTATCTCGGCGATGATTTGGGCTCGAACTTTATCAGGGTCAGGGTGCTCCAAAGAAATTTCAGATGTTCGCTCCATGTGGTGCATGACGTGCTGTTTGTAAGCATCCTTCACTTTCTGGTGTTTGATCTGATTCAGACACGTATTGTGAACAGATCGGTAGAGGTAACTCTTGATAGAAGACTCTGGAGCCAGCTCCTCGCATTTATCCCAGAACTTGACGAACACATCCTGCACTACCTCCTCTGCTTCCTCACGAGTTTCTAAAAATCGAAATGCATAAGATACCAGTGGGGCAAAATTCGCATTGAAGACGAGTTCGAACGCCAGCCTATCTTTGCCTCTTAATCGGGTCACTAATACGTTTTCGTCCAACTCCTGCTGCATGAATTTTTACTTTCCAAATGATTCGTTCTCGCTCGAGAATTTACTTGCGGGAAAAATTAACCAAAAAAACTTCACCGAGTCCGAAAAGTATATCGTGACATATGTCCAAAATTGGTTCAGCGGATTGGCTGATTTCACCTTTCACACCTCTGGCTCCACAGGCAAACCCAAAACAATCCGACTTACTCGAGAACAACTAACCCATAGTGCCCTGGCTACACTCCACTTTCTCTACCCTGGTGCCAGTCCCAAAAGCCTGCTACTTTGCCTGCATCCAAGGGTCATTGGAGGAACGCAGGTGATCACCAGAGCCATTCTCTCAAATGCCGATTTGTACTTTAGAGAGCCAACATCGAACCCGCTTAAAGATGTAGCCGAAAGAATAGACCTTGCCTCCATGGTGCCGCTTCAGGTCAGGACAATCTTGAATGAAGACCCTGATCTCCTCGATAAGGTTGGCACGGTACTCATTGGTGGAGCCGCATTAGATGAAAAAACCCGACTGAGTCTGAGAGCAAAAAAAACCCGATTCTTTCAGACCTTCGGTATGACAGAAACTGCCTCCAATGTAGCCTTGCGATCAATGAGCGAAGAGTTTTATCAATTCATTGGAGATATTAAATTTTCACTGGACGAACGTGCATGCCTGGCCCTTTGCGGAACGGTGACAGGAGCGGAATGGATTCAAACAAACGATGTGGTGGAGCTGTGGGAGAATGGATTTGTCTGGAAAGGACGAGCAGACTGGGTGATCAACTCAGGGGGCGTGAAGATTCACCCGGAAGATGTGGAAAGAAAAATTGCAAACTACTTCCCTGCTGCTGAGGCCATTGTTACCAAAAGGACACATGAGCCACTGGGTGAGCAAGTTGTGCTGTGCTCCAAGGAACCCATCCTGGATGCCATTCACAACTGCCATTTTCTGGATAAATACGAAGAACCAAAAGTGGAGCTCATTTTGGAGCAATTTCCACGAACTCCATCTGGAAAAATTGATCGATTGGCACTTCAAAAGATCGCTGCGCAACGAACGTCCGAAGAATAATCCAAGGTATCTATCATTGGTAATCTGCCCTAAATCAAGTATGTTGGTACATGAAATTTTAACCACAACCAATAAAACTCAATTGTATTATGAAAGGAATCGGATTTATAGGTAAACTGATGTTCGCATTGGTAATTGCTTTCTTTGGGGTCAATCATTTCTTAAATGCCAATTCAATGGCAGGAATGGTCCCTGAATATTTTCCTGTACCGGTAGTCTTCGTCTATCTCACAGGAGTCGCCTTGATTGCTGCCGCTGTGGCACTAATTATTGGAAAAAAAGCTCAACTGGCCATGACGCTTCTCGGCGTAATGCTCATCTTAATCGCCGTGTTAGTTCATTTGCCGGGTGGAGAAGCCTCTATGCCTAGCCTGCTTAAAGATCTTGCCATGGCAGGAGCTGCGTGGTACATGGCAGCTAATATGAGCGACTGATAAGTAAAATGAAGAAATACCCTTACTAGATCCCGGATAAGTCCGGGATTTTTTTATGCCTAAAATAACGACCAATCTCCTCCTCTTCTAAACTGGGAGGTGTCCAACGGTGCGAATGTCCTATCTCCAAAGTACTTGGCCCGGCTCACTTGAAATAGCTGTTTGATAATTCGGCTGTATTGCCCTTCCCCGCTCATTCGCTTACCGAACCTGCGATCTTCCAGTGATCCACCATGCAGTTCCTTTATTTGATTCAGCACTTTTTCCTTTCTGTCCGGGAAGTTTTTATCAAGCCAATCCTCAAAGATGCCAGCAATCTCGCCATTTAGTCGTACCACGGTGTAGCTGGCCATCTGAGCGCCCGACTCGCTAGCTTTTTTCAATAACTCAGGAATCTCGTGATGATTCAATCCGGGGATTATTGGAGCGGTCATAATTCCCACAGGAATCCCAACTTCAGAGAAAGTTTTCATCGCTTCGAATTTCTTCTCGGCACTAGCGGTACGAGGCTCCAATATTCGTCTCAGGCTTTCGTCAAGTGAGGTGATCGAGAAAATGACGTGAACCAGATTGAGTTTGTTCATTTCTTCAAGGATGTCCTGATCTCGCAGAATGAGGCTGTTCTTAGTGATGATTCCCACAGGATTTCTATGCTCCAGCATCACTTCTAGAAGTTGTCTGGTGAGCTTATATTTCTTTTCAATTGGCTGGTAGCAATCCGTATTGCCACTGAGCATAATTACTCCCGGCTTATACCCTTTCTTTTGAAAGGCCTTTCTAAGCAATTCCAGCGCATTCATTTTCACTACGAGCTTTGTTTCAAAATCTAGCCCGGCACTAAAGCCCCAGTATTGATGGGATTCGCGTGCGTAGCAATAGACGCAACCGTGCTCGCACCCTTGATACGGATTGACCGAATAGGCTCCAGGTACATCCGGGCTCATGTATTCGCTGATAATTTTCTTCGGATGCTCTTGAAAAATTTGGATTGGGGGCTTGCCTGTTAAGTTGGGTTCGTCCATTCCGTCCACATATTCATCATCAAGTTTCAGAGAAGAAAACTTGTTCTTCGGGTTGTATTGCGCGCCTTTTCCCTTGAAATAAATATCCTTACTCACGGGTACGGAATTTTCTCATTGTAAAAGCCGCCACTACTCCGCTTATGGCCCCAAACACATGAGATTCCCAGCTTATTCTTTCATCAAAGGGAAACACCGTGTAGACCAAACCTCCATAGAGTAGAATGACCATAGCCGAGATCACGAGAGACCGAACGTTCCTTCGGAATAACCCAAAGGAGATCAAAAAGAAGGCAAGGCCATAGACCAGTCCACTCGCACCGATGTGGTAAAAAGGGCGGCCAAATACCCAAACCAGGATATTGGTGAAGAAGTAGCATTGAAGAAAAACCCGGATGGCGATAAGGGGGTAGAAATAGAAGAGAATACCTGCCAGAATTAAAAAAGGAAGCGTATTGGACAAAATATGGCCCGCTGAGCCATGCACGAGGGGAGCCATGAAAATCCCCATCAGACCTTGCAGTTTCAAAGGATAAATCCCTAAAAATCCGAGATCAACGCCAAGGTAAAACTGGATTGAGAAGGCGGCCCACATCAAGAAAACAAAGCGCATGGGGAAAAGAAGGCTACTTCGGATCATGGCAGGCAAGTTGACTATTCTTTGAGAGAAATCACATTTTCAACAACAAAAAAGCCATCCCAAAAAGTCGGAATGGCCTGTAAGTTTTCAAACTACTATTTCTACCAAGTAGAAGGATCCTGAAGCATTTTGAGCTCCATGAGTTTCGACTCTTCGTAGCTCACCGTCAAGAAACTCATAACCCCTCCTGATGCTTCAGCAATCTTTTTTGCCAGATCTTTCAAACTAGCATGCAGCTTCACTGCGAATGCTCTATCCACCTTCTTCAAAATAAAATTCAATTTTCTTAGCTCTCGGATAATCGCAGTTGTGCGCTCCTCGGTTCCTCCTGGTAATTCGGCAATCAACCTCTCAAAATCTGTGGTGAAATCGATCTTCTTATAGTACTCACTCAGCTGCTCTCTCGATCTGCTTTGTCTGTTATTCGCAATGTCAATAGCCTCTCTTCTCTCCGACTTATCTATGTCTCCGTCAGCGCCCGCAATCAGGATCGCAACATAAATAGGTGCTTTCATAAGCACGTCAACTTCATCTTCCCTGAGTTTCTCAAATTCCTTAATCATGGTTGGATATTAGTGATTGTAAATGAGCCTCGAAATTAGCGATTATTCAGAAACCACCGAGTCATTTTCTGAGGTAAAAGTGAACTTCATAATAACTGGGAAATGATCAGAGATTTCGCCTGCTTCTTGAAGGACTTTCGAATAAATTGGTTGGATAAATTTCGGGTTGTATAAGATGTAATCAATCATCTGATAAGGTGCTCCTGAACTGAAGGTGAAATTTGCCTCATCAACACCTCCACCCACGTTTTTATTAGTTGCTGATGACAATCCGCTCGCAGACGTTATGGTCTTCATTGTTTTATCATAATGGCTTTCAAACCAAAGACTCGCATTAAAATCTCCGATAAGAATGACGGGCATGTCATTGGCATATCTCTCAAATAATTCCTTGACAATTACTGCCTGACTTTCTCGTGTCTCAGGATCAAATGCCTCCAAATGAACATTCATGACTTTAACAACTCTGTCTCCAACCTGAACATCGGCGATCTGCACCAGTCTGTCCAGATAGAACTTGTTGTAGTAAAACGGTGCATTGATTGGCTTTTGCAGCACAACAGTTTCTTCATTGCTAAGCGGATATTTTGAGAGAATGGCCTGTCCCGAAAGCATTTTTCCAAAATGATATTTCAACGGCCAGTATGGAAACGGAACGTATCGCTTGTCCCAGTTTACTGACCTGTAGGCCTGATAATACCCAGTCGATAAACTATCGAGTTGGTTTAGATTCCAAGAGCGAGAAGATGCAAAATCAATTTCCTGAAAGCCAATGATGTCAGGTTCGTACATGTCCAGCAACCTCCTAGCCTTCTCCAGATTTTCATCAAACAATTCTTCCGGCATGTCCACGGCTAGGTTGTTCTTCATGCCACTCAGATAGCCGAGGTTGTAGGTCATGATCGTGAGGGTGTCTTTTGAAGTGGCAGACTCATCATAGGTAATGATTTCGAACTCTTTGCCAGAATACCACGAACTTGAGGCTGTGAAGTAGAAAACCGAAACAAACAAAATCATACAGAAAGAAAGAAGGAAGAATTTTGAATTCATTTGTTGTTTTCATAAAATGATTCAGGGCATTCTCTACGATTAAACTTGCAATCAACCTCAGGAATTAAGAACTGAATTAGTCGGACCCATGGAATTACAGATTCCATAAAATCAATGTCGCTACCATCGAACTGTTGAACCTTATGAATTTCCTGAATTTTTATTTCAATAAAAAAAAACGGTCCATGATTGTAAGTTGCCCCTTTGTTAGGTGTTTCCCTTCTTAGTTCATCCTTAAGCTTCGCTCCTTCATACTTCTGAGCTTTAGTGTCCTCGATTTTTCGTATGCCCTCAATCTCAAGATCCGAAATAACAGAATCCAATAAATTCCACATTTTTAGAGGAACTGTCAATCTATAAACCCCCAACCCCTTTCTATTTGAATTGTTTGAGAAATCAGCAACCTTGTAAAGAATTTGAGCACTATCATTTTCTAACCAAATGTCTAGCAACCAATTCTCTTGATATCTTTCCCCTATTCGGTAAGCATTTCTATCAAGGAAGGTTGAATTATAGAATTCTATAAACTCTAAATACCCCTTAATAATCCATGATGAAAAAACTTCTTCTGTTGTAAATCCATTTGTACTATCAGTCCCAAGAAAGAAGTAAATCAGAGAATCTGAATCTAGATTAATTGCCTTAGGACATTCACAACGCCCATCCCAGTCCTTTGCTGAATAGAAAATATCCTGAGCATTCAAAGACGTTGCTGCAAAAAATAAAATAAAACCTAATTTTTTCATTGCATTATCTCCAATTCCTCCTTCTCCCCGAGGAACTTCGGTTCTTTGTTTAGCACGTAAAGGTCGGCAACCGCCAGCATTCGTGCAATGGCCTCACGAAAGAGCAGCGTGGAATACGTTTCACTTTCAAAATTGGCCATGTAGGCTTGGGCATCCAGTCCATAGTAATCCGCTATG
>CAYORY010000111.1:0-6807 GCA_964406435.1 uncultured Roseivirgaceae bacterium
ATGGGATTGGTAAGATTCCTCTCTGACTTTGAAGTTTCGGATGGCACCTTGAATGATCTGTTGGCCAAAGCCAAACGAAATGGTATAAACCGAAGTGACGCTGAATTTCAGAAATCTAAGGCACTGATCAAGAATTATCTCAAGGCATTCATAGGTAGGGGTGTCTGGGACAATGATGCTTTTTTCCCGGTGCTGAATAAAGAAGACGAGATCGTGAAAACGGCGCTGACACTTATCAATGAAGCAAAAAACATTCATTGATCGTCACTTAACTTTGCGGTGGCTAAATTTGGGTGCAATTAGAACTCAGTTGTTCTAATTTCAAAAACACACGAACGTATGAACTTGGACAACATTCGACGGATCAATCCGGCCTATTTTGATTTTTTGGTACAATGGCAGGACATTGTCTTCTACCTGATTTTTGCGGCCTTTGCTTTGGCGCTTATCTTTTGGGTCGGCTATAAATTGAAATTGAACGGCCTGCCTTCCATGAAGGCCAAGCATGACTACATCAGTCACAATGAAGCCAACAAACTTCAGCGCGTCCATTTCACCCTTGCCGTTTCTCTTTTCTTTTTCATCAACTGGCTGGAGTACGAGACGGTCGCACTTAACATCATTTGGTTCTTCGTTCGGCTATTCATCGGTATCGCAATAGCCATACTTTATGCCTATGTCGCTCGTCTCCTTTTGAAGTATTTCTGGCCAAAGAAAATGCACACACGCATGCGCAAGCTGCGCTATACCCCGCGCGTGAACCCCAAAACTGGCAATAAAATGAAGCTACTGAGCGAGGCGGAAGAAGATGCCTACCTTGACGAAGGGAAGCAAGCGGAGGAAAATGTGTTCTCGGTGGATTACGACGTGTGGATAGACGAAGAAACCGGCGACACCCACATTGAAAAATACGACGGGCGTCTTTCGGCAGAAGAATGCGATCGCTGTGGATTCCAGACCTTGAAATTGGAGAAAGAAGAAATCCTGACCCCAGCCACAGATCATGAAGACGGTGAGCTACAGAAAGAATTCAAATGTGTGTACTGCAAAAGAGTGAAGCGCAGAACGGTGAAGCTCTCTAAAAAAATGAGGGATTCGGCATCTGAAGGCAGTCGCCTTGTCGAGAACCCACTAGAGCAACAGGAGCGAGTAGTCGCAGTAAAAATCAATATTGCATCGACGCAATTTTCGAGACTGACCTATGAGTTTGCGAATCTCAAGGAAGCACTTAAGTCGGACGGTATGAATGGTTCGGGGATTGGTATTGAATCCATCAAACTGGAGATATTCACCAACAAGGATGAACATCTGAAATTTCAGTTTACCAGCCTTGAAGAAGCACGGAAATTCATGGAGCAATTCGACGTGAGCAATGTGAATGATTGATCTTCCCATTAGGAAAACAATTGATCTCGTTCCGAGACTGCATGCGGCTGGCTTGTAGCTTGGATCTTGCTTCTACATTATGAGATGCCGGAATACCTGCCTTGCCATCAGGCAGGAATCCCGCAATTACCTTCCCGCCTTCACCCGATTGGTGATATACACACCCAGCAGTATCGTGACCATGCCGATGTAGTGTCCAAGATCCAGCACTTCTCCGTCCAGCACTCCCCACGTCACAGCCACCAGCGGAATCAAGTACGTCACCGATGAAGTAAATACTGGGTCGGTAATCTGCACAAGGTTATTGAAAATGATCAGCGCAATGGCCGTGCCCATAATCCCGAGAACAAGAATATATCCTGTAGCCAGTTGTGCCTCTGGTGAGCCAATTACAGTCTGGAAAAAATCCGTGAATACAAGCAAATGAATCAGCGCAAGTGGCCCGGCAAACAAAAGTGAAATCGAAGTGACAGTGAGGGCTTGCAGTTTGCCCAAGTGATGCTTGATGATGTTCAGATTAAAACCATAACAAATCGTGGCTCCCACGACAAAGAGAGCATAAAAATTGAATGAGAGAGCACCTGTAGAACTCGCAAAGGACAAAATCACAGACCCAAGCAAGCCAATCAAAATGCCGAAGAAGACTCCTCTGGTTTGAGATTGCTTGTATATAATGAGGCCGATGAGAACTGTGCAAAGTGGAGTGAGCGCATTCAGCACTCCTGTAACTCCACTGTCCATTTTTGTCTGAGCAATGGCGAACAAAAAGGAAGGGATCAAACTGCCAAGCAAACCAACCGAAGCGAGGAATTTCCAATCCGGTTTGCTCACTCTTTTGAGTCTCAGAATGGCAATGGGCAGAAGGAAAACCGATGCAGCAAGGATTCGAAGCGAACCCACTTCGCCAGAGCTTAGCCCCACGAGACCCTTCTTGATAAGGATGAAAGAGCTACCCCAAATGAGGGCGAGAATGATAAGGTAAATCCAGGCTTTGGCGGATGGTTTTTGCACTCGGCGAAGATACCGGAATGGCCAATGATTACCCCAGAATGCGTGGTTGAAAAAGAGTCGGTAGTTAGAGCACTCATTCCGTAGGAATCTTTGCTCGTATTTAGTTCAAACTCTCGTCTCAACCATCAGAGACTCTTCGTTCCTCAGAGTGACGTTTGCGCAATAGCCTGCCTCAAGCCACCACTTCCCCAAACACCTCAGGGATTTCATCTAATACATTGAACAGCTCAGCAGGATCGTCCGTTTCCACCAATCGCGTACGGAAAGGCTTGAAGTTTGATATACCTCGGAAATAGTTAGTATAGTGTCGGCGCATCTCAAAAACACCCAGTACATCACCCTTCCATTCCAACGAAAATTTCAAATGTCTTTTGGCTACATCCACCCTTTCTTCCAGTGAAGGCCCAGGCAGGATAGTTCGGTCTTTTAGGTAGGCTTTTATTTCATTGAAAATCCAAGGATAGCCAATACTTGCCCGACCTATCATGATGCCATCCACGCCGTATTCATTCTTGTACTCAAGTGCTTTCTGTGGGGAATCAATGTCGCCATTTCCAAAAATCGGAATGTGTACATTCGGGTGCTCTTTCACTTCTCGGATGTAGCTCCAATCTGCCTCGCCCTTGTACATCTGTTTCCTAGTGCGACCATGAATCGTCAGGGCCTGAATGCCAACATCCTGAAGTCGTTGAGCCACCTCCACTATTTTGATCGTGCTGTCATCCCAGCCCAGTCGTGTCTTTACGGTTACGGGCTTATTCACGCGCTTCACAATCTCAGCAGTCATTTCCTGCATCTTCGGAAGGTCTTGAAGAATGCCCGCACCAGCTCCTTTGCAGGCCACTTTCTTCACGGGACAGCCATAATTGATGTCAATGATTTCGGGGTTGGCCTCCTCCGCAATGGCAGCCGCCTGACGCATGGATTCTATTTTGTCTCCGAAAATTTGAATGCCAATAGGTCTTTCGTAATCGTAGATATCAAGCTTCTGAACACTTTTTTCCGCATCCCTGATCAATCCCTCTGACGAGATGAATTCAGTAAACATCAAATCTGCTCCTTTTTCCTTGCAGAGCGCACGAAAGGGTGGGTCGCTCACGTCCTCCATGGGAGCGAGTAAAAGCGGGAATTCACCTATTTCTATATCTCCTATCTTAACCACCTCTAAAAGCTATATTTGCCGGCAAAGTTAACCAACCCATGCAGAATATTCTTACAGAACTGCCAGATGGCCATCGTCGCACCGCTTGGTTGTTTTTGTTGATCATCACCGCTTATGTGATCGTCGGTCTGTTCTTCTTTGGCGTGATCATGGCTGCAGGCGTGCTGATGCTCATGATAGGGTTCGACATGGATGTACTCATGGGCATTCAGTCTAATCCTGTAGCGTACCCCGAAGCTCGCACACCTTTGCTTGTGGTTCAGGGCATCTCCACGCTCGGGGCGTTTGTTCTTGCTCCAATGGCCTTCATCAAGCTCAATCTGAAGAAGCGGATTGCTGAGTTCTTTCCATCGGTTTCCCTTCAAGTGTTAGGGATGACATTGGTCATTGTGTTTTCATTCATGATCGTGAATACGGTTTTCATCAGCTGGAATCAAGCCTGGGATTTCCCGGATTTCATGTCGGGTTTTGAAAATTGGGCGCAGGGTCAGGAACAAAAATTGGCTGAGCTTACGGAGTATCTGACGGCTTTTGATTCTTTCAGCCAGTTCGCTTTAGCACTTTTGGTAGTTGCTATGTTGCCCGGCATTGGAGAAGAATTACTCTTCAGAGGAATCATTCAAAATCTCTTTCACAAAACACTCGGCAACCCCCATCTGGCCATTTGGATTTCTGCTTTCATTTTTGGGGCTATTCACATTCAGTTCTATGGCTTAGTTCCAAGAATGCTGCTTGGTGCACTCTTTGGCTATTTGTACCTGTATTCAGGCAATCTATCGATCGCCATGTTTGCCCATTTCCTAAACAATGCCTTGTCGGTGATTATGGTCTATGCGTACTCCAGAGGTTCGCTACAAATTGACCCGAATGACGCCTCGGCGGTACCCGAGTGGTATGTCATTGGCATTTTTGCGTTGATCGGTATGCTTGGGTTGTATTGGTTTATCAAAAAACACAAAGTGGATGGCCAACTGGCAGGCGGTATTTAAGGATGGATCGGAGCACAGGGTCACCATCGTGCGGGATGTGCTCGTGGATCGCGATCTGGAGGCAATCATCCTGAACAAGAAAGACTCACACCATGGTTTTGGCTATCTGGAAGTTCAAGTACCGGCCGATCACGTAATTTTGGCGCTTAAGATTATAGAGGAGGAAATTCACTTTGAATAAATTTTCAGACCTTTTGGTTCGGGCGGTTGCCGCCATCATCGGATTAGTCATTTTACTCTTTTGTATAATGTTTGGTCCGTGGACATTCTTTGCTGTCTTTTTTCTGATCACTATGCTCTGCATACGTGAGTTTGTTCGACTTGGTGAGCTGCCTACTCCGCAAATCGTGTGGTTGTTCATTACCTCCGCCGGTACTTTCTCTATGTTGTCCCTCATTGCCTCCGGTCTTATGCAAACGAAATGGCTGATCATCACCGGGCCGGCCATGTTAATAGGTCTGATCATTCAGCTCTATGTCCCAAGTGCCCGGCCCATCCGCAACATGGCGGTAATGTTTCTTGGGATCGGGTACGTCGTGATCCCTCTTTCAATGCTGAGTTTCATTGTATTTTATCAGGGAGTTTTTACTCCTATCTTGGTTGTGGGGCTGTTTATTTTGATTTGGTGTCAGGATACTGGGGCATACTTCTTCGGAAGTGCGTTTGGAAAGCACAAGCTATTTGAGCGTATTTCTCCAAAAAAATCGTGGGAAGGAGCGTTTGGCGGATCCGCAATGACCATGATCGGCGCTTTCGCAATGAGTCAGGTTTTTGAAGATTTGTCTGTCATCCAGTGGCTTATTTCCGGATTGGTCATTTCGATCTCTGGCATTTTCGGCGACTTGGTGGAGTCATTTATGAAACGAGTGGCCATGGCCAAAGATTCTGGTCGCGGAATTCCGGGACACGGAGGCTTCCTCGATCGGTTTGATAGCCTGCTCTTCAGCGCCCCATTTTTCTTATTGCTACTTTTAATTTTTGATCTTTTATGAGGATTCACAAAGAAGGTTTTTGGGTTATCCCCATTGCGGCACTCATACTTGGTCCGCTCTATTGGTTGCTTTTTTGGCTGATCCCAATCGTAATTGTGCAGGCAATTCTAGGTCTTGCAGCACTTATTTTCTTTGTCCTAATAGTGCGCTTTTTCAGAGATCCTGAGATTGTTTGTCCTCAGGAAGAAAATGTGATCTATGCGCCCGCAGAAGGGAAGGTAGTGGTGATCGAGGAAACGTATGAAGGGGAGTATTTGAAGGAAAACAGAATTCAGGTTTCTATTTTCATGTCGCCGCTAAATGTCCACGTGAACCGAACTCCGATCAAAGGGGTGATCGATTTTTTCAAATATCATAAAGGAAAATTTCTTGTAGCCTGGCATCCAAAATCAAGCACAGATAACGAGCGAACGACCATCTGTGTGAAAACCGAAAGGGGGGTGAAAATCCTGATGAGGCAAATCGCCGGGGCGGTGGCCAGAAGAATTTTCTTCTATCCTGAGGTAGGTGCCCCGGTGGATTCCGGCGAAAGAGTTGGGTTCATTCGCTTCGGTAGTCGGGTAGACCTTTTCTTACCACTGGATGCTGAAATCAGAGTGAAAATCGGCGATCTCACCAAAGGTGCAACGACTGAGATTGCTAGGTTGAAAGACTAAAGGCCGAAACTCTTCTTCACCTCATCCACGTAATCCAACTTCTCCCACGTGAACGTTTCTACTTCGCGCTCGATGGTCTGACCATTCACGATGAAGCTTACCTTTTTGATTTGAGGCTCTCGGCCCATATGCCCGTAAGCGGCGGATTCTGAATAGATAGGCTGGGTCAATTTCAAGCGCTTGGTGATGGCACTTGGGCGCATATCAAAAACTTTCTCAACAATCTTAGCAATCTCCCCGTCAGTCTTGCTGACCTTGGAAGTGCCGTAGGTATTTACATATATCCCCATAGGCTGTGCTACCCCGATGGCATAAGAAACCTGCACGAGGACTTCATCCGCCACGCCCGCCGCAACCAGATTTTTGGCAATATGACGTGTGGCGTAAGCGGCTGATCTATCCACTTTAGAAGGATCCTTCCCGGAGAAAGCGCCACCACCGTGAGCGCCCTTTCCTCCATACGTATCCACAATGATTTTTCTACCCGTCAATCCTGTGTCGCCATGAGGCCCTCCAATGACAAATTTGCCAGTAGGATTAATGTGGTACTTGATTTCATTATTGAATAATTTCTGATTCTTCTCATCCAGCTTGGCAATGACGCGAGGAAT